>JAJEIJ010000021.1:0-84415 GCA_022827725.1 Acidimicrobiia bacterium | reverse complement strand
CGGAGGGGTCCGCCACGCCGCCCGTTCCGACGGTTAGTGGTCTGCTACCGCAGGGCCATTACCACTCGCAGTTGTTGTCGTCGTCGCACTCCGCTTGAGTCGCGATGGCGTCGATGATCTCCAGCGAGCGAACTGGGTCGAGGATCACGGCGGTTCCCGTGGTTCCGTCGGAGTTGAATGGCGTGTACGCCGATGTCACGTTGTTCACGCCGCCCGCGGTGTAGTCGCCGGAACCGGTCACACCTTCGTAGTCAACGTCTTCGCCAGCTCGGATCAATGCCAGGCAGTCGAGGTACGTGTAGCACACGGTGCCCGGAGCAGAGCCGACCGCCCGCATCGCGGGAGCCCAGTCAGACGCCTTCAAAGAGCCGGCGGCTTCAACCGCCAGAGCCGTGTGGACCAGGACGTCGTAAGTCGAGAAGTGATAGAGGTCGGTCGCCGGGCCGAACTCGTCGCCATAGCCAGGAGCACCGTCCCAAGCGGCCGAGAAGTAATCCCATGCCGGCGTCGTATCGTCAAACGTAAACGCAGCAAAGCCAATGCCCTTCTGGGTGTCGATGACGTCGGCGCCCATGGTCTCGACGAACTCTTGCAACACCATGCCGGTCTCGCCGATCCACTCGAGTGACAAGCCCGCTTCGGCGGCCTGCTTGATGATGGTGCCTGCCTCAACCGGGCCCACCTGGAGGATGACCACGTCGGGATTGAGGTCGGCGATGCGCTCAACCTGCGCCCGATACGAAGGCTCCTCGGCAGGGGCGTCTATGCGGTCTAGCACGTCGATTCCGACGCTTTCGGCCGCGGCCTGAGCCGCATTGGCGGCGAGCTGGAAGCCCTCAACCTGAGTAGCGAAGATGACAACCGAACTGGCGCCGATCGACTCCGCATACAGGATTCCTGTGGTGCCAAGGGCCTCGTCCAAGCCCTGGGCCCGGAAAATCGGTTCCGCCGCGGTTCCACCGAGGTTGCCCGGAATGGCCCCGCCGTGGACGGATGGCACGATCGGGCTGTCGTTCTCGGCCCAATGCTCGATCATGAAGGGCCGGTACGTACGGTACCCGTGGGCGATGCTGACGATTACGTCGGCGTCGTGGAGATCCAAGCACGCCCGGGCCGCCTGCGGCTCACCGACCGTACCGAGATCCTCTGACACGAGTCTCCATTCTCTGCCGAGGGGCGGGTCCTCGTTGATCACCTCCTCGATCGGGAACCGCACGTCGGCGGTCAAGGCCGGGCCATACTCGCCGAACTCACCGGTGTAATAGGCAAGTTCGCACACGATCACAGGTCCTTCGGACGGCGCCTCAGCCTCGTCAGCGGTATCGCCAGCATCGGCGGTATCGCCGGCGTCAGCGGTATCGCCAGCGTCAGTGGAGGAATCGGGCGCCGACGGCTCGACGGAGCTCGGAGCGTCGTCATCATTTCCACAGGCGCTGGCAATCAGCACAAACCCGAAGATCAGGGCAATGACTTGCATCCACCTCTTGTTGGTCTTCATGGTTGGTCTCCTTTTCTTGTCTGCTCGGGCCCTGGTGAGGCCCAAGCTCTATCCCCCTCGGGAGCTAGATCTGGTATCCCTCTCTCAGTAGGTCGGTGGTGACAGCGTCGGCCGACATCGGCTCCGAGCCGACGCCGAGGCTGAGAACCATCACCCGGTCGGCAATGCCGAGGGCTTGGGTTGCGTTCTGCTCGGTCAGCACTATGGACACGCCGCGTGTGCGGTGTATTTCGGCGACCTTCTCGAAGAAGAGTTCGAGGTAGAGCGGAGACAGGCCGGCCGTGGGCTCGTCGAGCAGCAACACGGTGGGGTCCTGCATCAGGGCGCGACCGCAAGCCACCATCCTCGACTCGCCGCCACTGAGGTTCCCGGCCCGGAGATGGACCTTGCTGCGCAGGTCGGGAAACGTCTCGAACACTTCTTCGAGGCGTTCCTCGTGAGGTCTGGTACCAATCATCCCGCCGACAGTGAGGTTCTCGAGTACGGACAGATCTGGGAACACGGCGGCTTCCTGGGGCACGTACCCAACTCCGAGGCGCGCCGACTCCGACGCCGCCAGGTTTGTGACGTCGGTTCCGTGATAGGCGATGGAGCCCGAAAAAGCTGGTAGGAGCCCGGCGAGCGTTGTGAGCAGCGTTGTCTTTCCAGCACCGTTCGCACCCAGGACCGCGAAGATCTCGTGGCCGACGGTGAACTCCACGTCGTGGAGCACAGCCACGCTGCCGTATCCGCTCGACAGCCCGCTTACCGACACTGACGGCGTTACGGATGTGTCGCCGCTGTTGACCACCGCTTGTTCACGCACTTCCGGCCCCCAAGTAGCTTTCGACCACCGTTGGGTTAGCCCGAATCGTAGCGGGGTTGTCCTTTAGGAGAACTTTCCCCTCAGCCATGAATATCACCTCATCGCAAAGGTCCCAGATCACATCGAGGTCGTGCTCGACGATCACCACAGAGGTACCCCTGCTGGCGAGCTGTCGGACCGCGGCCTTCACCCGCTCGGTGCGGTCTTCGGAAAGACCGGCAGTCGGCTCGTCCAACAGAAGAACGGCGGGCTGGAGCAAGAGGCAGCGCACGATGTCGAGCAACTTCTTGTCTCCGCCCGAGAGGGCGACGGCCAGCGGATCATCGAAGCCGAAGTAGTCGAGCCAGTGTCGGATCTCGTCTTCGTGTCGCTTGCGCACCGCTCGATCCGCCGCCGCGGCGAAGGGGCGCTCATAGCGCGCCTCGGTCACTGCTAGCAGCGCGGAATCGAGGATGGTGAGGTGTTCGAAGTCGGTGATCACCTGGGTCGACTTCACAACGCCAAGCCCGGCCATCTGGCTGGTGCGAGTGGCGGACAGCACCACATCGCGCTGTCCAGGGCGGCTGAGGGTGACCGTCCCCCCGTCCAGCGGGATGGAGTGCATGATGAGGCGCATCAGCGTTGTTTTGCCGGCACCGTTGGGACCAAGCAGTCCCTCCACCGGGACATCCCCGAGTACGAGCTCGTCAACGTCGACCACGACGCGACCCGAGAACGACTTGGTGACGTCGCGAACCAGAATCTGCGGCCGAAGGTCCTCACCAGTCACCGTGGAGCCTCCGCATGAGAGCAGGACGCCGCATCTGCCCGAGCAGTCCTTGGGGCCGGAATATCAGCATGAGAACGATGGCGGCGCCGAACACGGCCTCGCGGGCCACGGGGAGAGCCTGGGTGTTCCACCCGTCTGGAATCGGGATATAGAACTGGATCACGATGTCGAAGAGGGCGACAGTCAACAAGACGCCGACCACGGCCCCGAACACCCGGGCCGTGCCGCCAAGTATCAACGCCGCCAGCGCAGCCAGAGTCACGCTGACATCAAGGCTGTTGATTTCCAGCGATCGCACCATGACCCCGTGCATCGCACCGAGTAGTCCCATGGCGCCCGAGGTGACCATCATCATGCGGAGCCTGGCCGCGGTCGCCGACTTTCCGAGGCTGCGAGCCAGCGCCTCGTTGGCGCCAACGGCAATCAACAGACGGCCGTGGGGCGTGCGGTGGACCCTCCAGGCGTAGACAAAGATCAAGACCACCACTGCTGTTGTGATCAGCAACCATGTGAACTCGTGGGTCTTCACCCGACCGAAGTCGTATGGGAAGCCAAGGCCGCCGAGGCCCAGCGCCCCTCCCGTCAACCCCTGTTGCGTCGTGGCCAGGATCACCACGATCGTGGCGAATCCGAGGGTTCCGACGAGGGTTCCGTCGTCGTCGAGATCTGAGATCAACCAACCGACGACTAGGCCAGCGGCCGCGGCCACAATCGTCGCGATCGCGGCACAAATGAGGAACTGGTACACGTCCCCGAATGGCCAATCAACCTTCAGATAGGCAACGCCAAACGCATACAACCCCAGGCCCCAGAAACCCACGACCCCGAAGTTCGCCACCCGGGTCAAGCCGAGCTGGAGATGCACCAAGAGGCCAAGGCCCATGATCTCAACAACCTTGAAAGCACCGAAGATGAGGAAAGCGTCGAGCCAGTCGAGGTTCATCGTCAGACCTTCGATGCGTCGGTGAGCCGACGACCACGGAACTTGAGCACACCGAGAAAGGCGACAACGAGGACGAGCTCCGCGTACAGGCTGTTTCCGTATTCCAGCGTGATCCCGGTCAGGGCGACCCCAGTGGCCATGCCGACCACCACGACGCCGAGCAGGCCCCAGATTCCTCCGACCAGCACCACCAGCAAGATCAAGAGGAGCTCGTCGATGCCGAGGAAGGACTCCACCGAGGCGCCCGCCCCGTAGAACACGCCAGCCAGACCACCGCACAGCCCGGCGACGAACCAGATCAAGATGGTCACGCGAAGGGGCCGGACTCCGCTCGCCTGCGCCAAGCCCTCGTTGCTGGCCAGCGCTCGGATCTGAAGCCCATAGCTGGTGCGCTGGATGAACTGGTACACGATGGTCGTCAATGCGGCAACGCTGGCCAGCGCCAGCAACCGGAACGAGGAGACCCCTACCCCGAACACTTCAATCGTGTTGGGAGGCGGGATGTCAAAGGCGCGTCGGCGATAGCCGAACACGAACTGCAACCCGTGTTGCAGGAAGATCGACAACCCGAATGAGATGACGATCATCTCAAGGTTGCCCACCCGCCGTCCCTTGGCATAGCGGAATATTGCGAGGTAAGTGACGACGCTGAGCACGCCGGCGAGCAGGCCGGCGGGGAGTAGCACCACGTAGAAACCCAGCCCCCACGAGTTGTTCATCCAAACCGCGAAGTACGCGCCCAGCGTGATGGTCTCGGCGTAGGCGACGTTCAGGAGGCCGGTGAGGCGGTACAACAGGGCAAAGCCGAAAGCGGCGAGCACCAGCGGGGCGTTCTCAGTGGCGCCGACCACGAAAGTTGTGGCCCAGAAATCGAACAAAGCCGCGAGCACCACAACGACGACGACAACGGCGAGGCTGATGGCCCATGCCGGCGCCCGCCCGTACTTGGACCAGCCCTCGCGCTCGACCGGTGGCGCCACCGTCTGGTTAGCCATCTGAAACCGCGTCGCTGTCCGCCGGCTCTCCGTGATCGGCTTGGAAGAACATCTTTCGCACGCTGAGCTGATGGGCCCTGGCCCGGCTCGCCGCCAAGTCTGGATCGCGCTGGATTAGCGCCTCAAGGATGCCGCTGTGCTGGGCCAGAATCCCACGGAGCGGCACATTTGGCGACGTGAGCGTGATGAAGGTGCGGGCGAACGGTTCGAGTTGCCCGAACACCCTTTCGGCGGCGCCGTTGCCCGATGCCCGGACGATGATGCGATGGAACCCGGCGTCTGCCTCGGTCATTCCGACGTAGTCACCGGCTTCCAGCCGATCAGACATGAGCCGATGCGCGTTCTGAAGCTCTTCGATGGTCTCGTCGTCGAGCCGTTCGGCTGCGAGCCGCGCCGCCAGCGCGTCTATCTCGGCCCGCACCTCGCTGACGTCGCAGAGCTCGCGGTTGGTGGGCTTGCGCACCCGCGCCCCTCGCCGCGACTCGATGTCTACGAGGCCAGCGGCCGCCAAGTCGCGAAGCGCCTCGCGGATCGGGGACTGACTGATGTCGAGCTCTTTCGCCAGCCGGCTCTCAACGATGCGCTCTCCCGGCACAAGCTCGCCCTTGACAATCCGGTCGAGCAGGAGACGCTTGGTAGCGGCTGAAAGTGGTTCGGTTCCGAGGATGGAACTGTCTAGGGCCATGGGAGACCGATTCCTGGGTAAACGTTCGATAATCGATTAGTGCGGGTCATGCTACACCGCGAAGCCGAAGTCGCCCGCGGGCTTCCTCCGGAGTAGCGACGCTGCGATGGACGGCTTCGGCCAGGACTCGAACCCGTTCGACCTGGTCGCGGTTCGCCTCGGCCAGGCGGCCCGGGCCATCCCACAACGAGTCTTCGAGACCCACGCGAGCGTTGTCCCCAAGGGCGAGAGAAAGCGCGGCAACGCGGATCTGCGCCGCACCGGCGCCCAGCACCGACCACTCGAAGTCGTCGCCAAAGAGGCGCTCAGCCGTGCGGCGTTGGTGTATCACATCGTCGACATCAGCCCCCATCCCTCCGAGGATGCCGAACACGGATTGCACGAAGAGCGGCGGCTCCACCAGGCCCCGGTCGACGAAGTGGGCCAAATTGTAGAGATGGGCGGTGTCGTAGCACTCGAACTCGAACCGAGTGCCCTGATCTCCGCAGGACTTGAGAATGCGCTCGATGTCCTCGAAGGAATTCCGGAAGATCAGGGCCTTGTTGCCAAGATGGGTGCGTTCCCAGTCATAGCGAAAATCGGGGAAGCGCTCCAGCATGGGGTATAGGCCGAAGTTCATGGTGCCCATGTTGAGAGAGGCGAGTTCGGGGGCGAGCTCCAATGCGGGGCGAATGCGCTCGTCAACCGTCATGTGGGGGCTGCCTCCGGTGGTGACGTTGATGACCACATCGCTCTCAGCTCGGATGTGATCGAGCAGCTCCCGGAACAGGCCGACGTCTTGGACCGGATGACCATCCTCGGGATCGCGCACGTGGAGGTGTACGACCGCGGCGCCGGCTTGTGCGGCGCCGATGGCGGCGGTGGCTATCTCGCCCGGCGTGATGGGCAGGTAAGGCGACATCGACGGGGTATGGATGGCGCCCGTCGGTGCGCAGGTGATGATTGCGGATCGCATCAGCCCTCCTCGAATCCAGGCCCCGGCTTTGACGTGGCCGGGATGTCCCCTGTGTCCGTTTGAAACAGTGAGAACGAGATGTCCCCGGTTTGGCCGGCGCTGAGCGAGAAACCGTGGAGGAATGGAGGCTCTCGCGTGTACACGTTCTCGAATCCAAGCCGGACGGCCCTGAGAACTGGCGAGTGGGTGATGGCCACAATGGTTGCTCCCGCTCGACCGGTGCTATCGCCCAGGCTCCGGACGAACGACACGATTCGGCGAGCGACGGCGTGGGCGTCCTCTCCGGGCGGGTTGGGATGCTCCAACCAGTAGCCGACCCGCTCCTCGGCGCTGATCAGTTTGCCGAAGAACGGAGAGCTCACCACGTCCTCGGGGCTGATGCCAGGTGCCTGTGCCGCGATTGCCTCGGCGCCCTCTGCGATGTTGACCCGGTGCCCACCGAGATATAGGTCGGGGTTTCGCAGGGCGAAGCTCACCGCGGGCTCAGGCAACGCAGGAGAACCGCCCACACCGCGATAGCCGGCTGCGAACGCGGTTGCCGTGTCGAGAGTCCGTGCCGTCTCGCCGCTGAGCAGGCACTCGATCTCCACTCCCTGTTCTGCGAACCAGCGACCAGCGGCTTCGGACTGGGCCACCCCGAGATCGGTGAGACCCACATCGCTCCGGTGGTGGGCGACTTGGCCGTGCCGCAGGAGGATCGCCCGCACCGTGGGCCCGCCCTCAGCGGTCATCGCGGTCGCCCTCTCCCCCTATGGCCAGCGCTCAATGGGCCAGCGTTCACTGGGCCGGCGCTCACTGGGACTGGGCCTGCTTCCAACGCTCCATGAACAAATTGAAAACCGCGTCGGCAAAGGGTTCGTCGTTGATGAGGTTGTCCATCTCGACGAGCTCAATGGACGGATCGAGATTTGAGCGAATGGCGTCGAACAGCGGCGTGATGTCCACCCCGTGCCATTGGCTGCCCTCTTTGAAGTAGTTGTCGAGGCCCTGGAGGGGCAGGGCAACTGCTTTGGGCCCAATGCTCCGGTTCACGTGGTCGGCCAGATATTCGCCGAGCCGAGTCATCTCTTCGGAGGTCGCGAGCAGCGATGTGATGTTGGGGTTGTGAAGAATGATGTTGCGCTCAGTGGTGTTGTACTTCTCGGGAATGGTCTCGGGCGCCGCAAAGTTGAAGCACTCGATCGCACCCGGAACCACCACAAGCGGAATGCTGTTGCGGGTTGCGGCCGACATTCGCTCAATGTCGAGACGGAAGATGCCGTCATTCCAGGTGTTGAGCAACTCGGCCAATGTGAAGTCGATGAGTCCGTCGATGATGCCCTCGTCGATGAGGTGCTCCATGCCAGCGCCCTCTCCGACGGCGTGGAACGTAACGACCTGGAATCCTTCGGACTCGAGTTGTTCACGCATCCGCATCACGCCTGGGGTCGTGACCCCGAACATCGAGATGGCGATCAGTGGCTCGCCTTCGGTGGCCAGAGCCTTGGTGGCCTCGTATCCCTGAGCCATCCCCGCGATCGATCCTGCGGCATTGGACAGGACCAGCTTGGAGACGTTGTTGATACCGGCGATGTCGGTCACCGCGTTGGCCATGTGCATATCGGAATGCCCGACATAGGGACGGACGTCGCCCGATGCCATGGTCGAGACCATGAGCTTTGGAAAGCCGAGCGGCAGCGTTCGGAAGGCATCTGTGAGGAGGTAGGTGCCGCCGGACCCGCCCAAGCCCATCACACCTTGAATGCGTCCGCTCGAAACGAGATCGCCAAGCACGGTGGCAAGGCCCTCGCCCATGCTCCCGACTGCGGCGACGCGTCCTCCGGCGCCTTCGACGCCGGCGCGGAAATCCGTGAGGTCGATCCCGGCCGCGCTGGCGACCTCGTCGGCGGAGATGTCGGGGGCGAAGTGCGGAGTTCCGAGAACCCCGCAGTCGATCACCAGTACGTCGACGCCGGCATCGATGAGACGGTCGCGCACGAATTCGTACTCAGCGCCTTTCGTGTCGAGGGTACCTGCGAGGCACACGGTGGTGTTCGGCATTGGTTTGTCTCCTTTGTTGTTTTCAGTTCGTTCTTGTGGTGGGGTGTCGCACGACTAATCCGGCGAGTCGCGGTTGGCGTCGCGGATGGTGCGCCAGACCCGTTCCGCGGTGATCGGGAGGTCGCGAACCGGTGTGCCGATGGCGTCGGCAACCGCCGCGCCCACGGCGCCCGCCGTGCAAAGCAGCGCGCCCTCGCTGATTCCCTTGCACCCGTAGGGACCAGGGCCGTCGTGGTTCTCGATGGATGCGGTCTGCATGTCGAGCGCGACGTCGTTGAAGGTCGGGATCCGGTAGTCGATCGCGCCCAGGTTGAGGATCTGGCCGTGATCGTCGAACAACATCTGCTCCATGAGGCTGTGACCCAGTCCCATAATCGCGGCGCCTTCATCCTGGGAGACCACCTGTAGTGGATTGATCTCTGTCCCCACATCGCCGACTGTCACGTGCTTGGTCAACAAGATCTCGCCCGTGCCGCGATCCACCTCCACTTCTATGGCGGTGGCGTTGAATTCGTAGAATGCCGCGTCGCCACCGAGCGGGTGACCCTTCGTGCCCCATAGCCGGCTGGTTCCCTGGCCGACGAACTCACCTCGCAGCCCGCCCAGCGCGGTCTGGGCCGCCTCCACCAGCGAGATCGCCCCTGACGGCGTCACAAGTTGGCCGGGCGAGTGGGCCAGCGCCGACTGTGGGGTCTCGGTGGCTTCGGCAAAGAGCTCAAGAACTCGGTCGCGGATGTCTTCACACGCCGCCAGAACTGCGTTGCCCATGAACACGGTGGAGCGACTCGCCGACGTCTGAAGGTCGAAGGGCACGGCGTTGGTGTCGCCGCTGATGATGGTGATCAGATCAAGATCAACGCCCAACTCGTCGGCCAGAATCTGCTTCCACAGGGTCCTAGCCCCCTGCCCCATGTCCGACGTGCCCGCATACGCCATCGCGCTGCCGTCGTAAAGCAGGCGGACCAGGCTCTGGGACAGACCCGTTGTCGCTCCCGGCTTGATCCCGACGGCAATGCCTCGTCCCCGGCCCGATGGGGTCGGCTCCTGCCAGCCGATCAGCTCGGCGGCCTTCTCGAGACTCTCGTGCCAGTGGCCGTCGGCGCGGGCCTCGTAGTCGCCGCGGATAAAGGCCTCGTCGTGCTGGACGAGGTTGCGTCGACGTATCTCAAGCGAGTCGAGCCCCAACGCTCGGGCGCCGGCATCGAGCTGGGACTCGGTGGCCCACCCGACTTGGGGGGCGCCGAACCCCCGGAAGGCGCAGCTGGGGACGGTGTTGGTCAAAACGGCTCGGGCGTTGATCGCCACGCGAGGAATCCGATAGGGCCCGGCACCCACATAGCTGCCCTTGGTCATGACCCGAGGAGCGACGTCGGCGTAGGCCCCGACCACGAAGTCGACCTGCATCTCGTGGAAGGTCAGCTCTCCCGCCTCTGTGAATCCCGAGCGCGCGTGGATCCGACAACCCGACCGCCGCATCATCTGGAACGCCTCTTCCAGCGAGAGAACAAGGCGGCAGGTACGTCCCGTTTTGAGGGCGAGGAAGGCAATCAGGGGCTCGTATCGAGGGGTTTGCTTTCCGCCGAATCCCCCGCCGGGGTCTGGGGCGATGACCCTGACTCGCGACAGGGGAATCGACCACACCTCTGCGATTGTCCGCTGGAGGAGGTAGGGGTGCTGAACCGGCGAGTAAACCTCAATACCACCGTCTTCGGTCGGCACGGCGACGATTCCACCGGGCTCGATCGGAAAGTGGGTGACCATCGGGAACGTGTAGGTGTCCTCGATGATCGTGTGCGAACTAGCGCCCTCCGAGTCGACGTCACCCCATGCGTACTCAACCTGCTCGAGAACATTGGTGGAGTTCAGGTCATCGCCGGGCCGAACCGAGGGATCCTGCACCAAGCGGGCGTCGTCGGCGAGGGCCGCGTCGAGCCCGTACACACCGGTCAACTCGGTGTAGTGGATGACGACGGCGTTGGCCGCAGCCCGGGCCTCATCTTCAGTCTCGGCGACCACCGCGACAACAGGCTCACCGTGGTAGTTGACCGCCTTCGTTGCGATCACTGGTCGGTCCTTATGAGAGATCCCGAACCGGGCCACGGGCTGGGGCAGGTCGTCGGCGTGTACGACCGCGATGACGCCTGGCATCGCCACCGCCGGAGAGGTATCGATCGCATCGATCGCGGCGCATCCGACGGGAACAGTGGCGAACGCCACGTGCGCTGCATCGGTGAATGTGATGTCGCTCAGGTAACGCTGAGCGCCGGTGACCCGATCTACACCTCCGTAACGGTGAACCCGCTGGCCTACCACCCGGTCGGCGCCAGCAACGGGACCATTGGAGGAAAGGCCTTGGTTCTCGTCAGGCATCGGTTTGCCTTCCGGCAGCCGCGGTTTGGATCGCCTCAACGATCCGCTGGTAGCTCGCACATCGGCACAGGTTTCCCGACATTGCGTCTCGGATCTCATCTCGGGAGGCGTCGGGATTCGTTTGCAGGAGTTGCTCGGCCGCCATGACCTGACCGGGGATGCACACCCCGCATTGAACAGCCCCCGCGGCCAGAAACTCCTCCTGAAGGTCGGTGACCCCGTCCATGGACACCCCCTCGATCGTGAGGAGGATTCCGCCGTCGGCCTCGGCGCCGAGCACAAGACAGGAGTTGACCAGTTCGCCGTCCAGGAGCACAGAGCAGGCACCGCACTCACCCTCGGCGCAACAGCGTTTGGTGCCGCAGAGGCCTAGGTCATCTCGAAGCATGTCCAGCAGCGTCCGGTGCGCCGGGATCGTGGCACGAACATGTTCGCCGTTCAGCTCCAGCGCAACGGTCACCTCACTCGTGGGGCGCACAGAGGAATCCGTCATGAAGACTTCCCCTCGGGAGGAGCCGCGGCGGCCTGAACGGCCCGTACGGCGAGGAGACGAACCATTGCCTCGCGATAGTCGCGAGCTGCCCGGACGTCGGAGATCGGTGTTGCGATGGACACCAGCTCTTCAACAGCCCCCTCAATTGCGTCCGGATCACTGAGATCGACGGGTGGGCTCGCTTCGGTCAAGAGCGGCGTCGGTCCGACGCATCCCAGACCGAGAACAATCCTGCCGTCCGTGTCGACACCGGCCGCCACGCTGACCGTCGCAAGGTCGACACCTCTACGCCGGGTTAGGCGTTGGAACGCCGACCGATGTTCACGATCAGGAATTGGCACGTCGATGCGGATCACGATCTCGTCTGGTCCGCACTGGGTCTGGCCTGGCCCGAGGAAGAAGTCAGCCAACGGCATCATCCGCTCGCCGCTGGGTCCGTTCACAGTCACGGTCGAGCCGTAGACGAGAAGGGCAGGGGCGGTGTCGGCCGCCGGTGAGCCGTTGCAGATGTTGCCAATAAGCGTCGCCCTGTTCCGGATGGCGATTGATCCCACCACACGAGCCGATGCGCCCAGCGCAGGCAGGCGGTCTGCGATGAATGGGTCGCCTGAGATTTCGGACATCCGAGCAGTCGGACCGAATCGCACCGCATCGTCGCCGATCTCGACCGCTGGCGGGAAGTCATTGACGGACTTGATGTCAACTATGACAGTCGGGGCGAATGGGTCCTTGCGAAGGTGGACGAGGAGGTCCGTACCGCCGACGAGGATTCGACCGTGACCTTCGGCGCCAGCCAGCGCGGCGAGCACCTCACTCACCGTGCGAGGCCGACAATAGGACGCCATCGCAGGTACCCCCCTTGGTTCCCTGGTCTCACCCTTGACAATCGATAATCGGTGATCCTACACACCATGGCCCGGAGGTCAAAGGGCCGCTGGCGGCGGCTCTAGGGAGCGAACTTCATCAACCCCTTGATCATCGAGGGGGTGACCGGCAGGTCGGTGATGGCCCCCGGCTTGCCGATGGCTTGTTCGATGGCCGTGGCCAACGCAGCCCCGCATGCATTCGTCCCGCCCTCCCCTGCCCCCTTGACTCCGAGCGGATTCAAAGGGCTGGGAGCGTCCTCGGACAACAGCATCTCCACCGCCGGCGTCTCCGATGCCGTAGGCATCAGGTAGTCCATGAACGACGTCACCAGCGGTTGGCCCGCGCTGTCGTAGAGGAAGTCTTCAAGAAGGGCGCCTCCGATACCTTGAGCGGCACCGCCTTGGATCTGCCCTTCGATCAACATCGGGTTGACGGCTCGGCCCACGTCGTAAGCCACCACATAACGCTCAATCTCCACTGCCCCCGAATTGGGGTCGACGTTGACCACCACTGCATGGGCGCCATAGGGGTAGGTCATGTGGTCGGTGGTGAACGACGCCTCGGCTCGCAGCTCTCCCCCTTGGGCCGAAGCGATCTCGGCCAGGGTGAGCGACCTATCGGGTTGCCCCCGCACACCAATCGCTCCCGCCCTGTACTCCAAGTCCTCTGCCCTGGCTTCGAGCATGTCGGACGCGAGGCCCCGGGCGACTTCCTTGACAGCGTCGGCCGCCAGGCAGGTGGCAGACCCGGTCATTACGGTCACCCGGCTGGCAAACGCTCCCATGCCCCGCGAGATGCGGTCCGTCTGGCCGTGGACCACCTCGATGTTCCGGTAGTCCATGTCGAGGGCATCGGCACAGATCTGAGCGACGACGGTCTCGATCCCCTGTCCGACCGAGGCGGCGCCGGTCACCACTTCAGCGGTCCCATCGGAGCGGATCGACAGCCGAACATCATCGAAAGGGCCGAGGCCCGACTTCTCGACGAACATGCCGATGCCGAGCCCAACAAGCTCTCCGTTCAAACGGCGCTGCTCCAACTGGCGTTCAAGCTGTTCCAACTTGATGTGATCGACGAGGCGCTCGAGGATTCGCGGGTAGTCCCCCGAGTCGAGGACGACGGAGGTGCCCAGGACGGAGAGCTGCCTGTCGAACGGCATCGCATCGGGCCAAATGAGATTTCGACGTCTGAAGCTGACCGGATCGAGCCCCGCCACGCGGGCCGCGGCCTCAACCACCCGCTCGCAGACGAAGGTCGCCTCGAATCGCCCCGGGGCTCGATAAGTGCCAGCAGGCGTCTTGTGGCTGAGGACGATGTGGCCCCGGGATCGATAGGCGGGAAACGCATAGGGCCCGGGCAGCATGGCAGCAGTCAGCGATGGAACCGTGGCGCCGTGGGTGCGGACGTACGCCCCCTGGTCGTACCAGAACTCATCGTCGACCCCGGTGATCAGCCCGTCACGGTCGACGGCCACCCGGATTCGATGGCGCTGGTCCCGGCTGTGGTTGGCGGCGATGAGGTGCTCTCGCCGATCTTCGATCCACTTCACGGGGCGATTCAGACGAAGCGCGGCCCACGCCACCAACACGTCCTCGGGGTACAGCTCCCCGCGGATTCCGAACCCGCCGCCGACGGCATACTCCCGACCGACCACCGAGCGAGCCTCCAGGTTGAGCATGGCGCTGATCGCAGAGCACGTGTAGTGGGGGACCTTTGATGCTCCGTGCAGCTCGAGGCGGCCGGTATCAGGGTCTGGTCGGGCCAGCAGCCCCCGGGTCTCCATGGGAATGCCCGAGTGGCGACCGACGGTGAGCTCGAGCTCCAGCACATGGTCGGCTTCCGAGAACGCCTGATCCACCGACCCGTACTCGCTGTCGAGCACCATGGCTTCGACCGGCTCGAGGTCGCGGGGGTCGATGTCCACAATGACCAGTTCCGCAATGTCCTCGGCCATATAGGCATCCTCGGCGACGACTACGGCCACCGGTTCGCCCACGTACCGAACCGTCCCTTGTGCCAATACGGGTTGTCGGTAGGGCAAGAGCTCGTCGTATCCGATCTGGCGGAAATCGATGGGCGGGACGGCGGCCAAGTCTTCGCCGGTCCACACGCCGACAACGCCATCGGCCTGTAGCGCCTCGGAGACATCGATGTCGACGATTTCCCCACACGCGATCTCAGAGCGGACCACCCTCAGATGGGCTTCGTTGGGAAACGAGACGTCGGCGACAAACCGGGCGCGCCCCCGCAGCAGCGGGCCGTCCTCAAGGCGGCGGACTGATTCTCCGATCACGACTGATCGCGGACGCTTCGAACGGCCTCGATGATCGTCTGGTAGCCGGTGCAGCGGCATAGGTTGGAGGACAGGGCCTCGCGCAGCTGGTCGTCGTCGATGTCGGGCTGCCGGTCGAGAACGCCTTGAGCCAACATCAAGAACCCCGGGGTGCAGAACCCGCACTGGAGAGCGTGATGAACCGAGAAGGCCTCCTGAAGCGGATGCAGGTCGGAATCGTCGCCGGCAAGACCCTCGACGGTGGCGATCTCGCAGTCCTCGGCTTGCACCGCGAACATGAGGCAGGAGCGGACGGGCTCGCCGTCCACCAAGACGGTGCAGGCACCGCAAACTCCCTGTTCACATCCCAGGTGGGTGCCCGTCAGGCCGCAGTCTTCGCGAAGCGTGTCGGCGAGGGTCCGTCGGGGCTCCACCTGCACTTGGTGCTGTTCGCCGTTCACGGTCAGCGAGAGCGGCCTTCGTTCCAGGCTCATCGGCCATCCTCTTTTGTTCGGAGAAGAGCCTCTTTCGTGCGGATGAGAGCCCGAACCCGCTCGGGGGTGGCCGGCATCTCGTCGATGGCCAGGTCCAGGTGAGCCAGGGCATCGGAAATGGCGTTGAGCACTGCGGCGGGGGCCCCGATCGTCCCTCCCTCCCCCAGCCCCTTGGCCCCCGTGATGGTCGCATCGGTGATCGTCTCGAGATGCCGTATCTCGATATCGGGGATCTCAGCGGCGGTAGGCGGCAAATAGTCCATGAGCGAAGCCGTCAAGATGTTCCCGTCATCGTCGTACACGACCTCTTCGAACAGCGCATTGGCGATTCCCTGCGTGACACCACCGCGGATCTGGCCATCGACGATCATCGGGTTGATCAATCGGCCGGCGTCCTCGACGACGACAAACCGGGTCACCGTGGTAGCACCGGTGTCCTGATCGATCTCCACCTCGGCAATGTGGCATGCGTTAGAAAACGTGCCCGCGGGATCGTAGGAGGCCTCCACCGCCAGCCCGGCCAGCGTCCCGGGTTCGAGGCGTTCGGTGTGGTGATGGGCGATCCGCGCCAAATCTGCGATTGGAACCCCGACGTCCGTCCCGGCCACGGTCGCCCGGCCGGCGGCGAACACGATGTCGTCGGCGCTGGCTTCGAGCACCGCCCCAGCCACCTGCGCCAGGCGATCGCGCATGCGGCCCGCGGCAATGTGGACAGCGCCACCGGCTATCACCATTGAGCGGCTGGCGAAGGTCCCCCAGCCATAGGGCGTGCGGTCGGTATCGCCATGGACGATCCGGATCTGGGATACGTCCAGGGCCAGCTGATCGGCAATCACCTGCGCCAGCGTGGTCTCCAGGCCTTGTCCGTGCGGTGATGCCCCGATGGCTGCTTCCACGTATCCCGATGGGTCCATGGTCATGGTGACCGTCTCATACCCGAGGGTGACCCCCATGGCCCGAGTGGCGAACACCGGCGTGCCGTATCCGGTCCGCTCCGCGAAGGTGGAGATCCCGACGCCAAGCAGCGGTCCGCCACTGCTGCGGGCCTCTGACTGCCGGTTGCGAAACTCGTCCAGGTCGAAGTGCTCCACCGCCGCGTCCAGCGACTCCACATAGGTGCCAGCATCGTGCGCCACACCGGTCGCCGAGGTGTGGGGAAACACGGTCACCAAGTTCCGGCGGCGGATCTCAACGGGATCGATCTGCAAGCGGCGAGCCGCTGTGTCCATCAACCGCTCCAGCGAGGCAGTGATCACCGGGCGGGAGACGCCGCGGTAGGGCGCCATGGGGCAGCGGAAGCTGCTCTCGCCTCGGGTTCGAACCCGATAGTGGGCCACCTTGTAGGGGCCAGACATCTCGCCCATCGCCATAAGGGGCTCCACCCCCCAGGTCACCGGATAGCACGACCACGCCCCCACGTCGCAGGTGATCTCGGCATCAATCGCCAGCAGATCGCCGTCGGCGGTGAACCCGCCCGTGACCCGATACACCTGATCACGGCTGTGCCACGACGAGGTGAGGTTCTCCGACCGGTCCTCGATCCAGGCGACGCTCCCCCGTCGCTGCAACGCCAGCCATGCCACCACGATGTCTTCTCGGGCCAGCGGCAGCTTCTGGCCGAATCCTCCACCGACGTCGGGAGCCACCACCTGGACGTCGGCCTCCGGGATTTGCAGAAGGTCGGCAACTGCGGTCCGCACAATATGCGGTGCCTGCGTTGAGGCTTGGATGGTGAGACGTCCGGTCCGCCGATCGAATTCACTGGCGGCGCCGCGCGTCTCAAGGGGCAGCGCGGCCTGTCGATGGGATGTGAGCACCACCTCGACTAGATGATCCGCTTGGTCGAGGGCTTGTTCGATGTCCTCAGTGGCGAACTGGGCCTCGACAACCGTATTGGTGTCGGAATCGTCGGGGTGGACCAGTGGTTCGTCATCGGAGTCCAACTCGACGACGACTTGCTCGGCCAGGTCTTCGGCCTCTTCTGGCGACCGTCCGACTACGACGGCGATGGGCTCTCCCACAAAGCGCACCCGATGGCGGGCCAGCAGTGGTTGGCGAACCTTCACGAAATCCGGCCGGTGAAGAACCGCTTCGATCTCGCCGACGCCGGCCGCGTCGAGGTCGGCGACGGTGTAGCAAGGGCCGTCGATGGATCGAATCACCCCGGACGGCATCGTGCTGCGAACGAAGCGGGCCGTCTCCATCCCCAACGCCACATCGCCGACGTAGCGGCCCTCGCCGCGCACCAGCGCCGGGTCCTCCACCCGACGAATGGAGCGTCCGACCCAGGGATCGGTCATGGTCATGAGAGCGCTCGTCGGGTCAGCGCCCGCACGAGGTCGCGGCGATAGTCGGCCGACCCGTGGATGTCGCCTCGGGGATCGACCTCCTCGCCAGCAATCTCCGATGCCGCATCGATGGCGTCGATGCCCAGCGGCCGGCCTGCCAACGCTGTTTCAGCTTGGGTCAGGCGAATAGGTATGGCGCCCACTCCGGCCGCCCCTATCCGAGCCTCGGCGATTCGCCCGTCGACGAGCTTGACGGCGCTGGCCACCGCCACCACCGCGAAGTCGCCCGCTCGGCGGCTGAACTCCGAGAACCCGGTCTTCCAGTCGGGGCTCAGCCAGGGCAAGCGCACTTCGGTGAGCAGCTCATCGTCGGCGATCGAGGTGACGAATGCCGACTGGAACAGGTCATCGGCGGCAATGACCCGCTCGCCGCGGGCGGACGCGACGGCGACGTCGGCACCCAGCGTTCGGGCCAGCAGACACCATTCCGCCGCGGGGTCTGCGTGGGCGATGGAGCCGCCGAACGTGCCGCGCAAGCGGATCGGGACATGGCCGACGTGACGGGCGGTGTTGGCCAGCATCGAGCCCAACGGCCCATCCACCGCGGGGCGCTCCAATTCGATATGGCGCACCCGAGTGCCAATCGTGATGTTCTCCCCGTCGGCGGCCACTTGGTCGAGAGCGGGAATAGCCCCGATGTCGATGATGACCGCCGGCCGAGCCAGGCGAAAGTTCATCATCGGAACCAGGCTCTGCCCTCCGGCCAGGATCTTGGCCTCGTCGCCATGCTCAGCGAGGAGATCCAGAGCTTCGGCTACGTCATGGGGACGCTCGTACCGGAAGGGGGCGGGCTTCACAATATTGAGCCGTCATACGACAGGCCGTAGACGTCGGTGCGGCGGTCGACTCGGGGGCAGATCAGCGAACCCCTGTCCTCGGCGCGCTGCACTTCGTCCAGATCTACCGTGACCACCTGGTGTACGTCCTCGGTGCCCGACATCGGTCCGGCCACCACTTTGCCGAAGCTGTCGATCACCAGTGACGACCCCAGGAATTCATATCCCGAGTACTTCCCCACCTGGCTCGTACAGGCGATGAAGACCTGGCTCAGCTTGGCCTGCAACACGGCGCCGTGGGCTTGGGGACAGAAGCCGTCGGCATCCCATCGCTCTGCATCAAAACCCGTGATCCACGCTGAGGGCACGCAGATGAGCTCAGCACCCGACAGGGCCAGCACCCGGACGACTTCGACAAACCGCAGGTCATAGCAAATGCACAATCCCAGGCACCCCATTGGCGTCTCGACGACGGGAAGACCCCGGTCCCCCGGCGTGAAGGATGCCTTTTCTTCGGCGAAGAGGTGCAGCTTGCGGTAGTGGCCGATAACCCCGGTTTGATCGACAACGACGGCGGTGTTGTAGAACGCTTCGCCGTCGCGCTCGCAGAAACCACCCACGACGAGGCCGGAGTGATCGGCGGCGATGGCGGTCCACGCATCGACGGTCGGTCCCCACAGGGGCTCCGCCAGGCGAGCGACCTCTTTTGGATCGACCGTGTACCAAGGCACGGCCAACTCCGGCAGCACGACCAGTTGAGCACCTTGGTCGAACAGCAGCTTCGCGGCTTCTGCGGTGGCGGATCGATTTGTTCCGGCGTCTCTTGGTGGGCTGCCCATCTGGGCCAACCCGACGGTGACGGGCCGCGTCATAGAGCGCCGCACAGTTCAAGCATGAACCGGTCGGGGGGGCATGGCCCGCCCACGCTGACAATCCGACTCCCGCGATCGGCGCGAACGGTGTGCTTCACGCCGACCGGCACGTGGACCGCGTCTCCGGCTTCAAACTCGAGGACACAGTCGTTGTCGAGGTCGGCCACCGATCCACGGCCTTCGAGGATGAAGATCGTGTCCTCCGATTCGGAGTGCGCATGGGGAACGTTTTCCTCGCCCGGCTCGAGAACGACGTAGTTCATGTTCGCCATCTCGGAGCCGACCCCGGGCCAAACCACCAGGCGGGCGTCATTGGAGATGATCGGGAGGTAGAGATCAGGCTCGTCTCGGTGGAACAGTTTGATTGCCATTGCTCAGTCTCCTATTTGGTCATAGAGCGCGGGGTCGGGAGGACAAGGCCCCCCCAAGAGCACCGCCCCCTCTTCACCCGCGGTGAATCGGTAGTTCGTTCCTGGTTCGATGAACAGCATTGACCCGGTGATCGCATCGTGGCGCTCCTCGGTGTCGAGGTCGAGCATGATCCCAAAACCGGCAGAGACGTGATACACGCACTCCGATTCATGGCTCAGATCTACCGTGCGGCCACCGGGGTCGAGGTTGATGAGATGCATCGAGCGCTGCTGGGCTCCGGAACCCGGCCACACGACGGCGTGAGCCGATCCACCGGCCTCGACAATCGAAAGTCCCGGGCCGGGTTCTGAGCCTCGAACGACTTGAACGCGTGCATCCCGAATGTCTTCTATGGCACCGAACGCTACCACGACCCATCAATCGCAGGTTTCTGGCCACTGGGCCCTTTTTGCGCGAACCAGCGAATGCCGCGACTAGTCTCCCGCCTACCGACAGCGGGGTGATTGGGTGAATCAAGCTGGCGAAATCGAGCAACCTGCACGGCCTTGGCGGAAGCTCGCGCCAAGCTCAGATCTGCCTCCCTACGCCAATACAACCTTCTCGCTGCTCATAACGCTCGCTCTGGTCGCGGTGCTGATCCTCGCTATCGGCGCCAACCCCTGGGAGGCGGCCAAGGCCATCATCGAGGGTTCGCTCATCGAGCCGTTCTTCTTGGGGCAAACCCTGATGATCGGCTCCATCCTGGCCCTGACCGGCCTAGCGGCCGCTCTTCCGTTTACGTCGAGATTGTGGAACATCGGAGGGGAAGGGCAGATGTTCGCCGGCGCCATCGCCGCGGTGGCCCTGGGCATCGAGCTGCCCTCGGGCACCCCGAAGGCGCTGTTCATCCTGATCGTCATCTTCGGCTCGTTTGTGGGAGGAGCGATCTGGGGGCTCATTCCCGGAGCTCTGAAGGCGTTCTACGGCGCCAGCGAGATCGTCACGACGTTGATGCTGAGCTTCGTCGCCGTGTTCATTGCCAACTACATCATCGCCGAAGTCTGGCCCGACCCCTTCAGCCAGAAAACCGTGTCGATTGCCGAGAATGCCCAATTCCCGACCATCTGGAAGTCCGGCAACGTCGACATCAGCGTGCTCATTGCCATCGGGGCGGCTGCGTTGGCTTGGCTGCTGATGACGAAGACATCGCTTGGCTTCTCCATCCGTGCGATTGGGGCCAACCCCAACGCGGCGCGGCTGGCTGGCGTGCGGACAAAAAGGGTCACGCTGCTCACCTTCTTGGTCGCGGGCGGGTTCGCCGGGTTGGCCGGTGGGGTCGCCGTAGCGGGAATCTTCGACGACCTCGACCTCAACTTCTCGAGCAACTTCGGCTTCATCGGGATTGCCGTTGCACTGTTGGCCCGGCTGAAGCCGCCTCTGATCATCCCGGCTGCCTTCTTGTTCTCCATGCTGCGGGTGGGGAGCAACAGCCTCCAGGCTTCGGCGGACATCTCGCCGTCCTTAGGAGACATCATTGTCGCGGTCTTCGTGATCTTGTTGATGGTCACCGGTGCCATTCGATTCCGCTACGCCCAGAATGTGGCCGACTGATGCCGTCCGAAGCAATCATCATCGCCTTCTTCGCAACAGGCTTGCAGCTCATGGTGCCGATACTGTTGGCGGCGCTCGGCGAAACGATCTCCGAGCGCAGCGGCGTGCTCAACGTGGGCATCGAAGGGTCCATGCTGATCGGCGCGCTGGCCACCGCCCTCGTCGGTATCGAGACCGAGAGCGTCACGCTGGCCCTGGCCCTCGGCTGGTTCGCCGGGATCTGTGCCGGAGTGGTTCTGGCGTTCCTCTACGTCAACCGCGGGACGGACCAGATCGTCACCGGCCTGCTGTTCAATGTGTTCGCGTTTGGCCTCACCGGAGTACTGCACGATCGATTCATCGGGGGCAGGATCGGCCCCACGCTCTCACCATTGGACATCCCGTTGATTGGCGATATCCCCAAGGTCGGAGAAGTGCTCAACGGACAGAACTCAGTGTTCTGGATAACGGTGGCCATCGTCTTCATCGTCTTCTACTTGATGCATCGCACCTGGTGGGGCCTGTATGCCCGCGCCGCCGGTGAACGCCCCCACGCAACCGAGTCCGGCGGGCTCGACGTGCAGCGATTGCGCTACCCGGCAGTGATCCTGGCCAACAGTTTGGCCGCGTTCGGGGGGGGCGCCCTGGTCATGTCATCGGCGGGCGGCTTCGTGCCGGGCATGACCGAAGGCCGCGGTTTCATCGCCCTCGGTGTTGTGGTGGTGGCCCGTTGGAATCCGCTCTTAGCGCTGGCCACGTCGGCACTGTTCGGCCTCAGCCAGGCACTCCAGTTCATTGCCGGTCAGGTGGACCTGCTCGATGGCGTCCCCCACCAAGTGTGGCTGGCTCTGCCCTACGTTGCGACCGTGCTGGCGGTGTTACTGTCCCGAGGCAGTCGGTATCCGGCCGCGGTGGGCATCCCGTGGCGGAGAGAGACTGCTGGCCGAGCGTAAGCTCGCTGGCGCTCCTGTCGGTCGCAATCTATATTCAGGAGTGGCTGTAAGGCCTTTGAACCTAGGGGGGGGACATGTCAAGTCATCGACTTTTGAAGGTGTTGGCTATCTTTTTTGCATTCGTGCTAGTCGTTGCCTCATGTGGCAACGACGACGATGAAGAGAGCGAGCCTGCGGCACCGGCCGCTACCGAAGCGCCAGCCGCGACGGAGGCACCGGCCGCTACTGAGGCACCAGAGCCGGAGCCAGAACCAGAGCCGATGGAACCGTTCCGCGTCGTGTTCTTCTACCCAGGAACCAACGACGACCTCAGCTGGTCGAACGCATGGTTCGACGGAGCGCAGGAAGCCGCCGCGGACAACCCGAACATCCAGCTCGAATTCGTGGAGCTGCTCAATGAGCCGGACGCCTACGTACAGCAGGGATCGGCGTTCGCTGACCAGGGATACGACTTCATCCTCTTCGCCCACGGCGCCATGGTCGACCCCGCGATCCAAGTAGCCGAGAACTTCCCCGACACCCAGGTATGCATGGCACCGCACCATCCGACGGACGCGACGCCAGCAGCACCGGACAATCTGTGCTGGGTCGAGGTTGACCAGCACAACGCCAACTTCTTGACCGGGGTCATTGCTGCTCTTGTAACCGAAACCGGCTCGATCGGCTCACTCAACGGATTCGAGTTCCCGGCGCTGACCCGTCAGCCAGAGGCCTTCCACCTAGGCGCTCGTTGCGTTGACTCCAATATCAGCTTCTCGCAAGAGTTCATCAACACCTGGGGCGACACTGCCGTAGCCAAGGCAGCCGCACAGTCCCTCATTGCCGGCGGAGCTGACGTGATCCTCTCCGCAACCGACCAAGCGGTGCTGGGCATCATCGATGCCGCGCAAGAAGCCGACTCCCAGGTCTGGGTGGTGCCGTCCTACTACGACAGCTTCGATATCGCCCCCGACGTGGTGATCACATCGGCCATCCACGGACTGGCCGATGCCGGCCGAGTGATGATCGAGCGGGCCTACGCCGGTGAGATCGGTCCTGCTTCGTACCATCAGTTCGACGTTACGAACACCCCGGGCATCATCGCTGCGCCGCTATACGACAACGCCGATGCCCTCAGCGCAGAAGACCAGGCCATATACGAAGACATCGATGCCAAGGTCCGCTCGGGGGAGATCAGGATCCCCGACGAGACTGCCGGAGATCCCACCATCGGCGCATCAGGATCTGCTGCGGAAATCGATGTGACCGCGCTTGGCTGCACGCCGCGCTAGCCCGACGGCGGTTTGAGCAATGGGCTTGCCCGGGGGCATGGAACTGCGGTTTCGGCCTCCGGGCGAGTTCTATAGCGAAGCTTCGGGTGCTTGCCCCCGCGACCCCGCGCCAGAATGGCAAACAACCAGAATTGAACAGGAGAAGACATCATGGCTGAGAACGATCGGGTAGCCGTATGGGGCGGCGAACCAATGCCCCTCATGCCCTACAGCCCGGCGATCAAGGCGGGCGGCTGGGTCTTCGTGGCCGGCCAGCTCGCATCGGACTTCGTGACGGGCCTCGCACCTGAGGCAGGCGGCGACGGGCGAAACCCCAATGGGTACAACGCCCTCGAGCTTCAGTCTCGTTATGTGCTGCAAAACCTCCAATCGACCCTCGAAGCGGCCGGTTGTGACATCGCTACCGACATCGTGCGCATCTACCAATGGTTCTCGTCACCCCATCCGACCATCGAGGAGTTCTGGGAGGGGAACGCCTGGCCGAAGATCAGCATCACCCCGTATCTGCGTACTCGCGACGAGTTCGTCCACCCGCCGCGGCCCGCATCGACGGGTATGGGCATCCGCGAGACGGGGCTCCTCGTCAACAAGACGATCCTCGAAGTGGACATGATTGCCATTCCCGGTGGCGGCACCCAGGGTTTCGAGGTCCCTGAAGGGGTCCCATCGCCGCTGGCCGGTTATTCGCCGGCGGTTCGGCGAGGTGACTGGATCTTCTGCGCCGGTGAGATACCGGTCGACTGGATGGGCGACTACATGCAGGACAAGGACATGGGCACCCCCAGCGGCGTCGCCCCCGAGGCCCGCGTCAACCCGTATTACTGGTACGGATCCGAGATCGAGAGCCAGACCGATTACGTCCTCCAAAAACTCGAGAAGATTGTCCAAACTGCCGGCGGGTCCATCCAGAACACTGTGAAGGCGACCGTCTACTTGGCCAGCCCGGGCGATTTCGAGGGAATGGAGCGGGTTTGGAAACAGTGGTTCCCCGAGAACCCTCCGGCCCGCGTCGTGATCCCCTATATGGGGCTGGGAGGCAAGGGCAGCCGCGTCGAGGTCGCACTCAAAGTGCTCGCCGACGACGCTTCGATTCAGAAAGAGACGATCGAAACATCCGATGCAGTCGAGTCGCCTTGGCACGAGCCCCAAGCCGTCAAGGCCGGCGACTTTCTGTTCTTCAGCACCGCTATTGCCCACGACGAACTCGGCAATCTCCCCGAGTCGGTGCAGCGCCATCCCGAGTTCCCGTGGTACAAGCAGCCACCGAGGTTGCAGATGGCCTACATCATGGACAACGTCTCGGCCATCTGCGAGGCGGCCGGTACCAGTGTCGAGAACCTGGTCCGACGCCAGTGCTTCCACGATGACTTCACCCACTTCCAACAGTCGATTGAAGAGTGGTCTACCTACTTCCCCGGTGACCGGCCGGCTTCCACAACGCTGGAGATCGGCGGACCGCTGCAGGTACCCGGTGCCCAGTTCCTCATGGACCTGATCGCCTACGTTCCGCCTAGCTGAGCAACCATTAGTTGAGCATCCTTGGCAATTCCGTTCTACGGGTCGAGGATGATGGCCTGCTGACGGGCAGCCGCCCGTTCACCGCCGACCTCATCACCGGCGACACCCTTCACGCCCGCTTCATCCGCTCCTCCGTTGCCCATGGCAACCTCGTAAGCATCACCGGCGGCCCCGGTCTCTACACCGCCGCGTCGCTGGAGCTGCCCCAACTCGTGCCGTGGCCGCCAACCCCCGACCGGTACGCCCGGGATCTGCTGGCGGTTGACAAGGTCCTCTATGTCGGGGATCCCATCGCCGTGGTCACCGCCACGAGCATGGCCGAGGCTGAAGACCTGGCCGGTGACGTATACGCCGAGATCGAGCCGCTTCCTGCCGTGGTCTCACCCCTTGAGAGCAGCGAAGTGGCTTTTGAGGTGGAGCCGCTGGTGGATCCCTCGGTGCTGGAGGATGCGGACGTGGTCGTCGAGGCCACGTTCCTGAACCAGAAACTGGCGCCGGTTCCCTTGGAGACGAACAGCATCCTGGTTGTGCCCGACGACGACGGCGCCGGCCTGTGCATCTGGGTCTCCACCCAGTTTCCGTGGGACAACCAGGCAGCGGTGGCGGCTGCGCTGGAACTCGAGCCCGACCGCGTCCGAGTGATCGCACCGGCAGTCGGGGGAGGATTCGGGGCCAAGGGCCACACCTATCCTGAGCACATCGTGGTGGCGGCGATCGCCCACCGAACCGGTCAGCCGGTGGCCTGGCAGGAGACCCGGTCCGAGAATCTGCTCAACATGACCCATGGTCGGGCCCAGGTGCAGCATGTGGCTCTGGGGGCCAAGCACGACGGGACGATCACCGGGCTTCGCGTCGAGGTTGTCGCCGATGCCGGGGCCTATCCCCACGTGGGCGCCTGGCTGCCCAACTACACACGGCTGATGTGCACGGGGACCTATCGCATTCCCCGAGTCGCCTTCAGCGCACGAAGCATGGTGACCAACACCGCTCCGGTCGGCGCCTATCGAGGAGCGGGGCGGCCGGAGGCCACCGCGTTCCTCGAACGCTCGATGGACCTGCTTGCCCATGAGCTCGACATCGATCCGGTCGAGATTCGCCGGCGCAACCTGCTTGAGCCGCACCACACCAACCATGTCACTCCCAGCGGTGCGGTGTATGACTCCGGTAACTACCGCGGGACCCTCGACCGCGTCGTTGAGATCTCCGGTTATGAGCCTCTGCGTCGAGAGCAGTCCATGCGTCGGGCTCGCGGCGACCGGTGGCTTCTTGGCATCGGGGTATCCACCTACATCGAGGTGACGGGCAACGGGCCCACTCAGGAGTTCGCCTCCGTCGCCATCGAAACCGATGGGAACGCGACCGTCCTCAGCGGTGTCTCATCTCACGGACAGGGCCACCAGACCACCTACGCCCAAATCGCCGCTGCGCAACTGGGCATGCCGGTGGACAAGATCCGGGTGATCCAGTCCGACACCGCCGTCGTCCCCCGGGGCAATGGGACCTACGGCTCGCGCTCACTCCAGTTGGCCGGCAGTGCAGTCGACAAGGCGGCGGAGGCCGTCGTCGACAAGGCCTGTCAGCTCGCCGCAGAGCGGCTGGAGGCCAATGTCGCTGACATGGTGGTTTACGACGGCATCGGGGTCGGGATTGTCGGCAGTCCCGCCACCGCCATCGCTTGGGCGGAACTGGCGCCGTTGGCCGTCGAGCTCGATCTCGATCAAGGCGGCCGGACCTATCCCTCAGGCGCGCATATCTCGGTGGTGGACGTGGATCGCGACACCGGTGCGGTGCGGGTGATCCGCCACATCACCGTCGACGACTGCGGGAACATCGTCAACCCGATGCTGGCTCAAGGCCAGCAACATGGCGGGATCGCCCAAGGGGTGGCCCAGGCCCTTTGGGAGGAGATGGTCTACACCGCTGACGGCCAACCGGTGACGTCGACGCTGCTCGACTATCTCGTCCCCTCGACCGGAGAGCTGCCCTCTTATGAGATCAACAGCATGGTGACGCCGACCCCCTTGAATCGCCTGGGGGTCAAGGGCATTGGCGAGGCCACCACCATCGGCTCCACGCCGGCAGTCCACAACGCGGTTCTCGACGCTCTTGCTCCATTGGGTGTAGAACATCTCGATATGCCCCTCTCCCCCGAGAAGATCTGGAGAGCCATCAATGGATGACATCCCGCAAGTCAACGGTTATCCAAGGTACTCGCCCGAGGAGATGGCCCATCGGTACCGTCAGCTCAGAGCGCTCATGGAACGCGACGACCTGGACGCAGTGTTGATCGGCGGGGCCACCGGGCCCCATGACACGTCGGTCCAGTACTACTGCAACTGGCCGCCGCTGTTCCCGGTGTATTTGATCGTGCCCCGCGACGACGACCCGGAAATGGTGGTTCGGCTCTGGAATCACCTGCCCGACGCAGAGCGCATCTCGGTCATCGAGAACATCAGCTTCGGCGGCGACGATCACTCTGACCTTGTGGCCCGGGTAGCCGAGCGCCTCAGCGGCTACCGCCGCATCGGCACCATCGGCGTGGTGCCCTACACCGACGCAGCTGTGTTCGGGTCGGAGCGCCTGGTCAACCTAAACACCGACTACTTCGCGATTCGCCTGGTCAAGACCGACGAGGAGATGAATTACGTCCGCATCGCCTCCCAGATGAACGATGATGCGGTGGCGGCGCTGGCGTCGAGCACCGCCCCCGGTATGAACGAGTATGAGCTGGCCAAAGTGATCGAGGACGTTTATCTGGATCGCCGGGGAACCAACCTCATCCACTTCACCTTGACCACCTCGATGGCCGATCCGGAGTTCTTCGTGCCCCACCAGTACCAGCCCGATCGGATCATCGGAGCCGGAGATGTCCTGGTGACCGAGATCAGCACCACCTTCTGGGGCTACACCGGGCAAATCCTGAGAACGCTCTGCATCGAAGGGGAGCCCACCCCGCTCTACCAGGAGATGTATGAGGTCGCCGAGAACGCGTACTCCAGCATTGTGAGCATCATGCGCGCCGGAGCGACGATCGGCGAAGTCTTGGATCGGGCGGAGTCGATACACGAAGCGGGCTTCGACATCTGGGACGATCTCGTGCACTGCTACGGGGGCGGCGGCTACCTGGCGCCCATCGTCCGCACGCGTCCGAACCGCGGCGCCACGCACCCTGACGATTGGGCCTATCCCGACGGCACGGTCCTCGTCGTCCAGCCCAATGTCATCTCTCCCAGTGCGCGAGCCGGTGTCCAAGTGGGAGACTCAATGTGGCTGCGGCCAGACGGAGTTGAGGTGACCCAGAACCACCCGAGGGAGATGATCCGCTGTGGTTGAGAAGGTGGTAGAGCTCCGCGGCATCTCGAAGCGATACGGCCCCGTCCTCGCCAACGACGCCATCGACTTCGACCTCCGCCCCGGCGAGATACATGTTCTGCTCGGAGAGAACGGCGCCGGCAAGACCACGCTCATGAACGTGATGTTCGGTCACGTTCTCCCTGACGCCGGCACCATGTTGGTAAGGGGTCAGCCGGCCGACATCTCCTCTCCCCACGACGCGCTCGCCCTCGGGATCGGGATGGTGCACCAGCACTTCTCCTTGGTCCCCACATTCTCGGTAGCCGAGAACATCGTGCTGGGATCGCGACCCGCTCTCGACCTGCGCCTCAAACCTCTCGCCATTCGCCGGGAAATCGCCTCGCTGGCCGAGAAGTACGGGATGCCGCTCGATGCGTCCATACCCGTTCGTGATCTGCCCATCGACCTCCAGCAACGCGTCGAGATCCTGAAGGTCCTCTACCGTGGCGCCAACATCCTGATTCTGGACGAGCCGACGTCGCTGCTCGGGCCCCGCCAGATCGAGAATCTGCTGGGCATTCTCCAGGAGCTGCGCTCCAGCGGCCATTCGATCGTGCTGGTCACCCACAAGCTGGCGGAGGTCACCCAGGTGGCGGATCGGGTCACTGTGATCCGCGAGGGCAAGAAAGTCGTCGAGGTCGAACGCGGGGACTTCGATGAGCGCACGCTGACCAGGGCGATGACCGGGCACGACATCAGCGCCATAGAGGTCAACCGCACATCGCCCGAAGAAGAGTCCGACGCCATTCTCCAAGTAAGCGAGCTGGTGACCACCGGTGTCGGGGGCAATTCCCTGGACGGTCTGAGCCTGTCGGTGCGAGCCGGCGAGATCCTGGGCGTGGCCGGGGTTGAGGGAAATGGGCAGCGCGACGTGGTGGATGCCATCACCGGGCTGGGCGCCCTCGAATCCGGCACCGTGCACATCGGTGGCGAGGATGTGACTGGATCTGAGGCGGCCAACCTTCGGGACAGCGGTCTGGCGGTCATCCCAGAGGACCGCCACGGCTGGGGCCTGATTCTCGACATGTCCCTGTCCGAGAACCTGGCCATGAACGAGATCCCCGCGGGCCGGTTCACCCGTCGGGGGTTGCTGGATTGGAAGCGGATCAAGGATCAGGCTGTCGGATTGCTCGAAGAGTACGACGTCCGTCCTGCTGATCCGGATATCGAAGCGGGCACCCTGTCGGGCGGCAACCAGCAGAAGGTGGTGTTGGCGCGCGAGTTCTCGCGGAACCCCGCGGTGCTCATCGCCGACAACCCGACTTGGGGGCTCGACGTCGGCGCCATCGACTACGTCCACCGTCGGTTGCTCCAGCTCAAAGAAGAGGGAGCGGCAGTCCTCCTGTTGTCTCTGGACCTCGAAGAACTCCTCAAGCTCAGCGACCGCGTGGTGGTGATGTACCGCGGGCGCGTCGTGCTGGAACGCGACGTGGACGACTTGGATATGGATGAACTCGCCTTGGCCATGGCAGGGAGCCCCGTGGGGGTCGCATAGCAACACGGGGAGGCGAACCATGGGTTTCGTCGGGGAATCAATAGCTCGGCTCGAAGACCCCCGGCTGCTTCGCGGCGCAGGTCGGTTTGTGGACGATGTCGATCTGCCGGGCCAGCTGTGGATGCGGGTTGTGCGCTCCCCCTACGCCCATGGGCGGGTGGCGGAGATTGACAGCACTGCGGCCGCGGCCATGCCCGGGGTTCGACTGGTGGTCACCGGCGCCGATGTCGCCCACATCGAGCCCATACCCCTGCGGTTGCCGTTTGGCGGCCTCGGACTCGAGCAAGCACTCCAACCGGTGTTGGCCCAGGAGAGGGTTCGCTACGTGGGCGAGCCTGTGGCCATCGTGCTCGCTGAAGACCCGTACCTGGCCGAGGATGCGGCCGAGATGGTGGTGGTCGACATCGAACCGCTCGATGCCGTGCTCGACATGCGCCGCGCTCCCCGCGAGCAGTCGCTGTGGCCTGATTCTTCGAACGAGCTTTGCACCCTCGAGAAGGGATACGGCGACATCGCGTCGGCCTTTGATGCCGCCGACCGTGTGGTTTCCACCGAGGTCGCCATCGGACGGCACTCTGGCGTCCCGCTCGAGACGAGAGGGCTGGTCTGCGACATCGACACTGGCCGCAACGAGCTCACGGTCTGGGGGGCGACTCTGGTCACCCACTACCACCGCCAGGTCTTGGCCCGCTTGCTGGGACGATCACCCGCCAGCATCCACATGCGCTCTACCGACGCCGGGGGAAGCTTCGGCGTCCGCGGCGACTTCTTCCCCGAGGACTTCCTGGTTGCCTACGGTGCGGTTCTCACCGGTCGCCCGGTGAAGTGGATCGAGGACCGGGCGGAGAACCTCACCACCACCAACCACGCTCGCGAGCAGACCCACCGCTTGCGGAGCGCCTTCGACTCCGAGGGGCGCCTGCTGGGTCTGGAGGCCGAGGTGTGGCACAACAAAGGGGCCTACATCCGCCCCACCGGGGTCATCGTGTCGGAGCTCACTCTGGGAATGATCCCCGGCCCCTACCGGCTGCCCGCCTATGGGGCCAAGATCCATGTCATCACCACCAACAAGACCCCAGTGGGCCCGTATCGGGCGCCGGGCCGCTACGAACTGACCGTGGCCCGCGAGCAACTGCTCGACATCGCCGCGGCCGAATTCGGCCTCGACTCGGCGGAGATCCGCCGTAGGAACCTGCTCACGACCGACGAATTACCCTATGAGCCCGGGTTCCAACTGGCCGGCGAGTCGTTCATACTCGATTCGGGCGACTTCATCGGCCTGATCGACCAAGCCGGGGCGAAACTGGCTCATTGGCAAAGCGAGCTCGCCGGTGACAACGGCGATCGCCGGGGCGTAGGACTGTCGATCTTCATGGACAAGAGCGGACTCGGCCTTTACGAGACGGGAGCGGTGGACATCGATACCACCGGGGCTGTCCGGGTATTCATCGGGGGAGCATCTTCGGGCCAGGGCATCGAGACAGTGATGGCGCAAATCGCTGCCGACGAGCTGGGCGTGAACCCGGCCGAGATCCAAGTCATCTATGGTGACTCCGACCTCGTCCCCGACGGGGTGGGGTCGTGGTCCAGCCGCTCCACGGTGATCGGCGGCGTTGCTGTGCAAACCGCGGCCCGCCGTACCGCCGACAAGGCCAAGCGGATCGCCTCCGACCTGCTCGAAGCCGCCGCTGACGACCTGGTTCTGACCGACGGTCAGGTGTACGTGGCGGGGGCTCCGGCAAAGTCGGTGACCCTCGGCCAGATTGCCGAAGCGTGTGGCACGCTTGAGGCAGCCGACCGCGGCGAAGAGCCCGGACTGGGGGCCCGCGAAGTGGGAATCGACGAGCGGATGAACTACCCCTACGGGGCGGTGGTCGTTGATGCCTCACTCGACCCGGAGTCCGGCCAAGTGCGCTTGCATCGAGTGTGGCTGGGATGCGAGGTGGGCAAAGCCGTCAACCCCCAGCTCGTCGAAGGACAGGTGCTCGGGGGGTTCGCCCAGGGATTGGGAGGCGCATTGCTGGAAGAGTTCGCCTTCGATGAGCGCGGCCAACCGCAGTCGGCCAACTTCATGGACTACCTGCTGCCCACCGCGGCCGATTTGCCCCCGATCGAGACGGCGATTCTCGAGAACGCCCCGACGCCGACGAACCCATTGGGGGCCAAGGGAGCGGGCGAGGCCGGCATCGCTGGCGCGGGCAGCGCGATCGCCGCCGCGGTAGGCGATGCGCTCGGCGACCCCGGTGCAGTCGGAGCGCTGCCGATCACACCCGATTGGGTGCTGGCCCAGCTCGAAGCGCAGAACAACAGCTAGCGCTTGAAGGTGTTGGTGGCGCTCTTCTCCTGTACCGATTAAATTCAGAATGGAAGAAGTTCTGGCCCTTCGGGCCAGCCACACGAAAGCCGAGCCAGCCATGAAGACCGAGATGTACGCATACCTGGAGGGCAAAGACCGCGTCCTCTTGCCCTCGGGCACGAGCAACTTCGAGGACGCATTCGAGCGCTGGCTCGACCCCGACAAGACCGCCATCGCCTGCATCGATATGCACCGCGGCCACATCGGTCCTGAGGAGGAGCTGACCTGTCCATGCCCGCGGGCTCGGGCGAAGATCCCCGCCCATGACATGTTCCACCGCATGGCTCGGGCCATCGACATCCCGATCATCCATGTCCAGCACTGGCAGCGGTACGGCGGGATCGACGACTTGAACTCCAAGCAGTACAACCGCATGGCCAATTGGCGGGTGCTGTACGAGCTATATCTGCCTCCGAATCCGTCAATGGATGAGCACAGCTGGGAAGGCACCAAGTGGCTGGACATCATGGTCGAGGAGGAAGAAGGCGACTACTACGTCCGGACCAAGAAACGCCTCTCGTCATTCGTCCCCACCGATTTCGAGTTCCTGCTCCGCCAACTCGACATCAAGAACCTGGTGCTCACCGGGACGATGACCGATGCCTGTGTGCTATCGACCGCCTTCGATGCCGCCAACCGCGATTTTCGAGTCATCGTGCCCGGCGACATCGTGGCCGGAGCCAGCGAGGAAGCCGAAGCCGCAGCTCTGCTGGTCACATCCCTCCACCTTGGGCTGGTCACCGACGGCCCGGCCCTGATTCGCGAGTGGTATGCCCGCAAAGGCGCAACCGTTCCATGGGAGCTGGACGGCGTGGTGAAGATGACAGAGGCCTCCGGCGTCCTGGAGGACGCCGAGGTCTTCGCCTGATCAAAGACTCAGATAGCCGTATATCCGCCGTCCACGAACAAGAGCTGTCCGTGGACGAAGTCTGACGCCGACGACGCCAAGAAGACGGCCGAACCAGCGATATCGCTCGGCTGGCCGACGCGTCCTGCGGGAACCATGGGGAGGAATGCCTCCAAGAAGCCCGGGTCGTCGAGGAGGTACGCGTTCATCTCGGTTCGGACCGCGGTGGGCGCAATGGCGTTGACGTTCACGCCGTGGGAAGCCCACTCCAAAGCCAGCGTCCGAGTCAGCTGCATGACGCCGCCCTTGGAAGCGCAGTAGGCGGCGAACTCGGGAAAGCCAACCACGCTGAACGTCGAGGCCAGGTTGATGATCTTGCCCGCGCCCGCTTCCACAAAGCGACTCCCTGCGGCCTGACAGCAGAAGAACAGAGCTTTCAGGTTGGCATCGAGGGTGGTGTCCCAATCCTGCTCCGACACATCGAGCGCGGGGGCGGTCAACTGCACACCGGCGGAGTTCACCAGGATGTCGAACCCGCCCAGTTCATCGGCAAGCTCCCCGAAAACACCGGGAATGCTGCCGACATCGGTGAGGTCGGCGACTTGGGCCACAGCAGTCCGGCCGAGGGCGCGAATCTCCGTGGCGGTATCTTCAAGCGTTTCCGCAGTGCGGCCGACCACGGCCACATCGGCACCCTCCTCGGCGAACGCGGTGGCGATGGCCCGGCCGATACCCCTGCCGCCGCCCGTGACAATCGCCTTCTTACCTGCCAGTACCTTGTCTGCCATCTCAAAAACTCTCTTTCGCCGGAGAGGCCAGCTAGCTGGCGTCCTGAAGCGCCCGGTAGACCGTCTCCGGCCCCAGCGGCGTCTCGGTGATCTTGGCGCCAAGCGGGAGCACGGCATCGGCCACGGCATTGGCGATTGCGGCCGGCGCGCCAACCGCGCCGCCTTCACCGGCGCCCTTCATCCCATCGGCATTCAGTGGTGTCGGAACGATCATGTGCTCGACAACCATCTCGGGCATGTTGCCGATGGCGGGAACCAAGTAGTCCATGAAATTCGCATTCAGCGGTTGACCGTCATCGCCGTAGACGATCTCCTCCAAGAGCGCGCCCCCGATGCCCAGCGCGACGCCGCCTTGCACCTGGCCGTCCACTAGGAGGGGGTTGATCAACGTTCCGGAGTCGTTAACCACGACATGGCGAAGCAGGGTGACCACACCGGTGTCGATGTCGACTTCGACGGTCGCAACATGGCAGCCGTAGGAGAACGTGTTCGTCGGAGGGTGATAGACGTCGGTGGCATCCAGGGTGTACTCGTCAACCCCCGCGGGCAGCGGCTGGCCGGGTGCCACCCTTCCCGCCACTTGGGCCAGCGAGACTGAGCTGGCCGGCGACCCCTTGACCCGGACTTCGCCACCGACCAGCTCGAGGTCCTGCGGTGAGGCCTCCAGCATCTCCGCGGCGATTCGGATGGCTTGCTCTTTGATCGAACCGGCCGCGTGGCGGACGGCGGTGCCGCCTATGGGCGCGCTCCGGCTGGCATAGGTGCCCACGCCGCTGGCCACCAGATCGGTGTCTCCGTGCACGACCACGATGTCGTCAAACTCAACCCCGAGCTCATCGGCAGTGATCTGCGCCAACACGGTGTCGTGGCCTTGTCCGCTGCTGCACGCCCCGGTGAACACAATGACCTGGCCCGACGGCTCGACTCGGACGCGTCCGCTCTCGTAGGGGCCGAGGCCGGTCTCCTCCACAAAGAAACCGATGCCGATACCGAGATACCGGCCGTCGGCCCGGGCGCTCTCTTGCCCGCGGCGGAATTCCTCCCACCCGGCGGCGGCCTGAGCCCGGCTCAGGCACTCCTGATAATCGCCGGAGTCATAGATGATCTCTCCAGCCAACACGTTCCCGATGCCACGGTGGAGTGGGAACACATCCTTGGAGAACATATTGCGCTTCCGCACTTCGCCCGGATCGACGCCAACGGCTGCGGCCACGAGGTCGACGATGCGCTCCATGGTGAATGCCGCTTGCACGTGGCCGACGCCTCGGAACGGGTTGAGGGGCGTGGTGTTGGTCATGACCACCGTCGACACCAGCTGCTGATGCTCGATCACATAGGGACCGGACAACATGGAGACCCCGATAAAGGGCTCGACCAGCGTCAACCGCTGGAGATAAGCGCCGGTGTTGGTGACGGCGTGGTCGTGGATAGCCAGGATCCTGCCGTCGTCGTCGTAGCCGACCTCCACGTCGTGGTACTGCTCGCGGCCATGGGTGGAAGCGAGGAAATGCTCGTAGCGGTCCTCGACCCACTTGATCGGGCGGCCCACTTGTTCAGCAGCCAGGCCGAGGACGATCTCCTCGGGATAGGGCTGGAGTTTCACGCCGAAGGCACCACCGACATCGGGAGCAATCACCCGGACCGCGTTCTCCGGCAGCCCCAAGTAGCCGACCAGCGTGGCTTTGAGGCTGTGGGGAACCTGGGTTGACGACCACATAGTGAGGCCGCGCCGCGGCTCGTCCCATTCGACGATCACTCCCCTGGTCTCCAACGGCGTGCCCGCATACCGCTGGGTGATGAACCGCTCGCTAAGGGTGTGGGGCGCGGCCGCCAGCGCGGAGGGAGCGTCGCCCACCGAGTACTCCAATACGTCGACCACGTTCGAATCGAAGTGAACCAGCGGAGCGTCGGGAGCCACCGCCGCTTCGGCGGTCGACACCGCGGGCAGCGGCTCATAGTCGACATCCACCAGCCCGGCTATGTCCTCGGCGATGTAGCGGTCGCCCTCGACAACCACCAGCGCGACCGGTTCGCCCACGAACCGGACCTTGTCGGTGGCCAGTATTGGCTGATTGAACGGCTTGGTGGTCTCCTCGGCATCGATGCAGGGCAGCGGGGGCAGCCCGGCCGGGAGATCGCCGGCTGTGAGGACGCACACCACCCGGGGGTCAGCGGCTGCCGCGCTCGAATCGATCCCCCGAATCAGCGCATGGGCGTGGGGGCTGCGCACGAACACGGCGTGGACCATGCCGTGCAGCTTGATGTCGGACAGATACCGGCCATTCCCCTGTAGCAGGCGGGGATCTTCTTTACGGCGAATGCTCGCCCCGAACAAGCTCACCCTCCACCTCCTCGCAGGCTGACGGCCTCTTCCACCGCCTCAACGATCTTGACGTAGCCCGTGCAGCGGCAGAGGTTGCCGCCGAGGCCCTCGATGATCTCCTCCCGAGTCGGGTTGGGGTTGTCGTCGAGCATCTCAGCGATGGTCAGCACGAACCCCGGGGTGCAGAAGCCGCATTGCATACCGTGTTTGGCCCAAAACGCCTGTTCAATAGGGCCGAGCTCGTCGCCCTCGGTGAGGCCTTCGAGCGTGGTGACCTCGCTTCCGTCGGCCTGCACGGTGAGCAGCAGACACGCTCGGGCGGTCTCGCCGTCGACGAGAACGGTGCACGCACCGCACACGCCGTGCTCGCAGGCCAGGTGGGTGGCGGTGAGATCCAGCCGCTCCCGCAGGAAGTCGGCCAGCGTGAGACGGGCCGGCACCGACTCCGACCTCTCGACGCCGTTTACTCGGATGGTGACAGCGTGATCGCTCATGCGGCGCGCTCCAGGGCTTGGGTGAGCGCCCGCCGGCTGGTCACTGTGGCAAGGTGCAGTCGGTAGTCACTCGAGGCGTGTACATCGCTGCCGGGGCTGAGGCCCTCGGGGGCCAGCGTGGCGGCCTCGACGGGACTGGCTCCACCGAGGACGGCAGCCTCCACGGCGTGGGCCCGCATCGGACGGTCCCCGACCCCGATCAGCGCCAAGTGGGCATCCACAACAGTCCCGGAGCCATCGAGCTGAAGCTGGCACAGCGCCCCGCACAACGCGTAGTCGCCGGGTCGGCGGGCGACCTCCACGACAGACCATCCCGTCCGCGGGCCCGACGCCGGGACTTCGACGGCGGTCAATACTTCGCCGTCTTCGATCGAAGTGCTCAGGAATCCCTGGAACAGATCCTCGGCTTCGATGGTCCGATCCCCAGAAGGGCCGGTGACGTGCACTCGGCCCCCCAGCGCCAAGACCACCGCCGGCAATTCCGCCGCCGGGTCGGCGTGGGCCACGCTTCCGCCGATCGTTCCCCGCGACCGGATCTGGGGGTGTCCCACATGGCGCAGGGACTCAACCAGGAGGGGGCAGCGATCGGCTACCACCGAGTCGCGCTCGGCTCGACGTTGTCGCGTCATCGCCCCGATGACCAAGCGGTCGCCTTCGTCGGTTATGTGGTCGAGTCCATCCACCCGGGCCAAGTCCACCAAGAGCGACGGGCCGGCCAACCGGAAGGCCAAGAGAGGAATCAGGCTCTGGCCCCCGGCCAACACCTTGGCCTCGGCATCGCTCCCCAGGGCTTTGATCGCATCGTCGACCGAAGTCGGGGCCACGTAATCGAAGTCAGGCGGCTTCATCAGACCTCTCTTCGGACCCGGGCCCAGGCATGCTTCAACAGATCAACGTTGGACTCCCGCCAGCATTTCAAGGAAACCGACCCTTCATGCATAAGGCAGATATTGCAAGAGACGCAGTCCACCATGCCGGTTCGACCCCCTTCGATCTGGCGAACGAGATCGGGCTCGCGTATGAACGGACGGGCCAGCGAGACGAAGTCGGCCGAACCGTCTTCGACCACCTCGTTCATGAGCTCGATGGTGCGGACGCCGCCGACAAGAATGGTCTTGCCTCGCGCTGTGGCCCGGTGGCGACGGGCCTCCTCCCGGTAGTACGCCTCCTTCACCGGAGCCGCTAGCACGCGGTGCAGCAGTTTGTCCTGAAGCGCCCGCCTGCGGGTCACGCCCACATATCGGGCCGCGCTCTCTGCTTTCGGCGACATGAGACCGGCGGAGAGCTCAATGGCGTCCAGCCCGGCGTTGTCCATCATGGTGACCGTGGCCCGGCCCTCCTCAACCGTCAGGCCATCGGGCACGTAGTCCCACAGCCCGATCTTGTTGGTGATCGGAAAGTCATCGCCCACCGCGGCCCGCATGGCCCTGTACGTCTCGAGCAACAAGCGCTGCCGGTTCTCCAGCGATCCGCCCCACTCGTCCTCCCGACGGTTGGTGGCGGGCGACAGGAATTCCGAGAGGAGGTATCCATGGCCCGCATGCACGTGCACACCGTCGAAACCGGCCTCCCTCACCCGCCTCGCCGCGTTGCCGAAACCCTCGATGGCCTCCCAAATCTCGTCAGAACTGGCCGCGGCCAAGGGCATACGGTGGAACTGCGGGTTCTCGACCACCGATGGGGCCAGCGGCTCAATCAAGTCGTCTCGGCTTTGGCTTCCCGCGTGGTTGAGCTGGGCAAAGATCTTCCCCCCCTCGGCATGGATCGCGTCGGTCAGCTTCCTCATGGGGCCAATGACCTCGTCGCGGTCGAGGGCGGTCATGCCTCGGATGTAGTTGCCCCGGGGGTGAACCGAGCAGTGGCCCGTGAAGATGAGCCCGACGCCATTGCGGGCCAGCCGGGTATGAAGGTCGAAGTACTGTTGGGTGATGATGCCGCGGTCGTCGGCCATGGTCTCGGAGGTAGACGAACGGATGATCCGATTGCGGGTCTCCACCCCCGCGATCTCTCCGGGCCTCAACACCGCAGGCGTCGACATCGGCTACTCCCTCAAGTTCCGAGCCAAATAGTCGGCCATTCGGGGGCGGACCACCGGGCCCATGTTGTGACAGCAGTGGTCGCCGTCGGGCTCCACCACGATCTCAGCCTGGTCATTGTGGGCCAGTCCGGCTTGTAACAGCTCGGTCTGGTGGGGGGGAAAGATCGGATCGTGGATTCCCTGGATGAGCAGCGTGGGACAGGTCAGATCGCCGATGGTCTGAGAGAGGTCGAACGTCTCCTGTAGATAGGCGCGGCCTTCATCCAGGTCTTCGAATCCCGACACATACACGAATCCGCCGCGGGTGTGCGGCGGCATGCCGTCGAAGTCGGACATATCCATGAAGCCGCCCCACGCCACGCAGGTCTTCAGCCGCTTGTCCACGGCGGCTGATTGCATGGCGTAATAGCCGCCCAGGCTGCGGCCGAGGACGCCGATGCGATCGCTGTCCACATCCGGCCGGGAGCTGATGGTGTCGAGGACCGCCGAGGTATAGCGATGGAAGTCAGCGCACAGCTTCACGTCGAAGTACATCTCCCCTTGGCCGGGACCGTCGAACGCGAAGGTGGCCAACCCGCGGCGGTGGCAAAGCGCCTCAAAGTGGTAGCTCTCCTCTTTAGTGGACTCCAGGCCCCCGATAAGCACCGCGCACGGGTGCGGTCCGGGCCCAGCCGGTAGGCGGAGATAGCCGGGGATCATGGTGGACTCGAATGCGATCTCCACCCGTTCGGCCGGGGCGACGAGATGCGGCGCGGCCCGCTTGTACATCTCGACTTTCTTGTGCTGGCCGTGCTCGCGGCGCTCGGGTTCGTGGAACCACATGAGCTGCCCGTAGTGCCACGACAGCGACGAGTGCCACAGCCACTCTCCCCCGCTGACCCGATCTCCGGCCTCCAAAGCGGCCATGCCCAGGGCTTCGTAGCGCCCGGCGGTCTCGGCCCAGAACGGCAGCCATTCGGCCAGGTCGTCCAGTGCACGGGCCGCGGCGAAGTCCGGGTAGGGAATGCCGTCGGAGAGCATCCGGCCCGGATTCAGAATCGCCTCGACCTTTTGGGGTACCAAGTCATCAGCGCTCATGGGCGGCCTTCGATCTCGATGGCAGACTGCTTGTCATCGACATCGGGCACATTCACCCCCCCTCTTGGACACTAAACGCTGCCGCGGAAATTCGCTAGAGAGCTTGGTCTGAACTCAAGGGCTCGCTGGCAACAGCGGCCAGAACGGCATCAACGATGCCCTGGTATCCGGTGCAGCGGCAGATGTTGCCGCTGAGCGCCTCCCGCATCTCGGCTTCGGTCATTCCAGCCAGCTCCTCGAGCATCGAGTCAATGGCCATCAGAAAGCCCGGGGTACAGAACCCGCATTGCAACGCGTGAGCAGCGCTGAACGCTGCCTGGAGAGGGTTCAGATCGGGGCCATCGGCCAAGCCCTCCACCGTCTTGATCGCGCAGCCGTCCACTTGCACCGCGAAAAGCAGGCACGATCGAACGCCGTCGCCGTCGAGCTGCACGGTGCAAGCCCCGCACACGCCGTGTTCACAGCCAACGTGGGTCCCGGTCAGGTGCAACTCGTGGCGGAGGAAGTCCGAGAGCAACAGGCGCGGCGGGACCGTCCGGTCATAGGCCTCGCCGTTGACTTCGACCGTGATGTGGTGGGTCGTCATTGGAGTTCTCTCTCAGGAGGGGACCGCTCGCCAGCAGTTGCAGCTAGTCCTCCGCCGCCTGATCCAAGTGCTTTGGACCCTTCATGTAGTTCACGATCCACCAGCTGAAGAACACGTACCGAAGCACGTCGGCATCGCTCTCGCCGAATTCTCCGGTCGCCACGAGCTCGTCGAGCATGGTCTGGTGCTCGGGGCTCAAGTTGACAGGAACGTCGGTGAGGGTAATGGGATAGTTGACGTAATTCGGCACGTATGACTCGTCCTTGTAGAGCTCCCGATCAGCCTTGATGGGCTGCGCTGCGAAGTCCTCCGTGGTGAGCTGGCTTCTGAACCTGGCCAGCTCCGGCCGACCCTCGAATTGCGCCAGGTCTTCGGACAAGCCTTCATAGATGGCAATCCGCAGCGGCTTCAGCTCGAAGCTGCTGGTGGCGAAGGTGTCCGCGCCGCACACGTTGGGCACGGCCAGCAGGTCGATGAGGGCGATTATCTCGACGTAGTCTCCGTGCTGGGCCACGTTTTCAGCGATGAAAGGGTGCCCCGCCTGATCGACGCCGGTGTGCATGAAGAAGTTGAACGAGTCGTGGACGTCGTCGCTGGTGAGCCCGTATTCCCGCTGCGCCTCAGCCTGGATGTCGTGACAGTTGGTGTGCGGCTCAACCCCGAACTGGTATTCGTACAGCAGGCCGCTGCACCGCGGATACAGCACATCGTTGGTTCCAACAGTGTCGGCAATGATGGCCGCTATCGGCCGGTCTCGGGGCGGCGCCGACCACAGGAAATCGCCGGTAGTGGGGTGCATACCGTGCATATGCCGGGTGCGACCGGTGTGGAAGCACTCCTTGTAGTCGTGGAGGTTGAAGGCGTTGAAGTCGGCGCACTGACCGGCGACGCCGATCTGCTCGATTCGCAGGACCTGCCCGGCCAGAAGCTCGACGGCCTTTCCGGTGGCCGGTTCCATGATGTGCTCGTACAGCAGTGTTCGCTCGGTCATGAGGAGTGCTCCTTATGGAATTCCCGCAATGCCCTGAGCAGGAGCTCCTCTCGGTCTCCCAAGCCGGAATCATCAACGCAATCGTCGACCAACTCCAGTTGCTGTTGGTTCAGACGGACGACAACTTCTCGGAAATACTCTTCGTCGCTGGCCATGAATCCCCCTCCGCTCGTTCGTCAGTACCCGATTGAGGCAATTTACCAGCAAACCCCGAATCAAGGAGCTGGAGGATCCACCACCGCGATGGCATCGATCTCAACCAGAAGCTCGGGGACGACGAGGGCGCTGATCTCAATAGTCGAGCTCGCCGGGGGGTCGACCGGGAAGTACCGGGCCCGGACTTCCTGAACGGCGGGGAGGTCCGCCATGTCGGTGAGGAACACCGTCAACCGCACCACGTCTCCCATCGATGCCCCGCCCTCGTTGAGCACCCGCTGGAGGTTCTCCAGCGCCGCCTCGGTCTGGGTCGCCGGATCTCCCGCCCCGATGACGGCACCGCTGTCATCGAGGGCGACCTGCCCCGCGGCGAACACCATCCGGCCGGCATCACACACGATCCCCTGAGAGAACGGCTGGGGGTGAGCAAAGCCCGCATTGGCCGGATCCCACACCCCGGCCGGGCGCAACACGTGTTTGTCCACCATCGAACTCGAACCTCCACGCGGAAAACGCCGGCAATCGCCTAGCAGGGAAAACCCTACCCAAACTGGCTGGCGGTCGCCCGAGCGTCATCACCGAGCGAGGTCATGAGCTCGAGGAGGCGCAGGTCGCCGCCAGGGGCGGTGATAAGGCCGATGCCGACCGACCGGGGGTCGTTCTGGCGGTGGACGGAGAACACCGCTTGCGGGTCGCCCGTGAGGCTGCTCGGAGCGGCCAGTCGGAAGCACTCCCCTCTGAACTCGGCCAACTGCTGGTCATCCCAGTGCCGCATGGGGCCATGCCGGAGCATCACCGGGAGCACCACTACCGTTCCCGGCTCCACCGCGGCATTGAGAGATCGGGTGTAGGCGAGCCTCTCAGTGCGATCGTGGTGCTTGGCGCTTTCGGCATCCCGGGAAAGGCGCTCACACCGCTCCAGCCTCATCCGCACATCCCCAGCCAGAAACGAGTCGTGCTCTTCCACCCAGCGCCCGTGGTTCGACCAGATCTCCCGTCCTTGAAGCCGAGCGAACAAATCCCCGACGTCGACACTGGTGAACTCCCCGAAATCAATCTCTTCGCACGGCGCCCCCACGATGTCGGCTGCGGCGTGGGCCACTGCTCTTCCAATCCGGGCCGTGTCGGCATCAGCTTCATCGAAGACGTCGGCGGCGAACCCGACCCTGGCCGGTGCGGCACCGCGATCGGCTCGCGGTGCGAGCACCCGGATCACCTCGGCGATGACCGAGGCCTGGTGGCAAAACACGCCAACCATGTCGAATGAGGGCGCCAGCGGAATGACCCCGTCGGGATTTATCAAACCGTGCGATGGCCGGATGCTGTGCAGGCCGCACGCCGCCGCAGGCACCCGAATCGAGCCTGCCGTATCGCTTCCCAGTCCGATGTCGGCGAGTCCCGCCGCCACCGCGGCAGCCGAGCCCGACGATGAGCCGCCGCAGAAGCGCCGCTCATCGAGGGCGTTGCGCGGTGGCTCTCCTTCTCCCACATTGCCGATCAGCGAGTACGCCAGTTGGTCCAGCTTGGTCAGCCCGACGAGGTCGGCCCCGGCGTCGAGCATGTTGGTCAAGATCGGCGAAGTCACAGCCGCCGCGGGATGGGACGACCGCCAGCGCTCATGGCCAAAGGAGCTTTGGTGGCCTTGGAGGCTGAACAGGTCCTTGGCGACAAACGTGCGGCCTCGCAAGCTGCCCTCGCCGGAGCCGCCGATGGCAACGCTGTGGGGCACGAAGGCCCCGACGTCAGTCAGGTTTGCGGTCATGATCCTGGTCCATCATCCTGCTGCAGTCTGCCAAGATTTAGAAACCACCACCGTCAGTGAACCAGAGGGAGCATCGGTCCTATGCCATTTGAAGTGCGCAAGATTCCGTTCGAGCACGTCACGGACACCTCAGGGCTCGAACAAGCCATTGCCGAGGGGGCATTCCGGGGCGATCAGATCGTCGGGGTGGTGGGCAAGGTCGAGGGCAACGGCGGTGTCAACGACTTCTCCCGCATTCTGGCCGACCGGGTGTTGCGCGACTTCCTCGTCGAGCAGTGCGGACACACCAGAGAGTCGGCGCTGCAAGTGCCCATCGCTTGGTCCGGCGGCACCGACGGAGTGATCTCGCCTCACATGACGGTGTTCGCCAAGGTTGATGGTCCCGCTGAGCCGGCCGGCGAGAAGCGCCTCACCGTGGGGCAGGCGGTCTCGGTGCCGATTCTGCCCGAGGAGATCGGCCGCCTCGCCATGCTCGACAAGGTGGCCGACGCGGTGAACCTCGCGGTGGCCGATGCCGGCATCGATGATCCGGCCGACGTCCACTACGTGCAGACCAAGACACCGTTGCTGACCGCGGAGCGCATCGCGGATGCCCATGCCCGCGGCAAGACAGTGGCCTTGGAGGACACCATGGAATCAATGGCGGTCTCCAATGCCACGTCGGCTTTGGGAATCGCCACCGCCCTAGGCGAGATCGAGCGACCTCGCGAGGACCAGATCGCCAAAGACCTGGAGGTCTACTCATCAGTGGCATCGTGCTCTTCGGGCGTGGAGCAGACTCAGGCCCAGGTGGTGGTAGTAGGCAACCGCCTCGGCGTCGGCGGCCGCTATCGGTCGGGCCACTCGGTCATGGAGGACAATCTCGACTTCCCCGGCATCTACCGGGCCATTCGATCAGCCGGCCTCGACCTGCCCGAGCGGCCGATCCCTGAAGACCTCGACGGCCGGGTGGTCAACTGCTTCATCAAGTGCGAGATCCACCCCAGCGGCCGACTGCGGGGCCGGCGACAGGTGTCGCAGAACGACTCGGACATCCACCACACCCACCACACCAAGGGCGCCGTCGGGGGCGTGGCCGCCGCCGCGCTGGGAGATCCCGCCGTGTTCGTCTCGGTAGCCGGGCTCCAATCCGGCCCCGCGGGGGGCGGATCGGTGGCCGCGATCGTGGATCTCGGCTGAATGGCCCGCTTACCCGGCCTGCCCCCCGGCGACCTCAACGCCGAGCAGCAGGCTCTATACGACTCCATCGCCGGAGGGGATCGAGCCAAAGACGCATCGTTCCCGCTCACCGACGACCGCGGGGCTTTGATCGGACCATTCAATGCATTGCTCTACAACCCTGGGGTCGGTGACGCGGTTCAGCAGCTCGGGTCGGCCCTGAGGTTCCACGGCGAGCTGAGCGGAGCCGTTCGGGAGCTGGCCATTCTGGCAGCCGCAACCCACTACGACTGCGAGTTCGAGCGGTGGGCCCACGAGCCCATAGCCCGACGCGTCGGCTTGACCGAAGACCAAGTGGCCGCCTTGCGGGCTGGAACACAACCCGACTTGGAAGCAGACGACCTCAAAGCCGCGTACCACGTATGCCAGTCGATAATGCACAACAAATCCATAGGCGACGACGCATACGCCCGAGCAGTTGAGGCGCTCGGACAAGACGGCGTCGTCGAACTGCTGACGGTTGTCGGCTACTACGGGCTGCTGGCCCAGCTCATGAACGCCTTTGAGGTTGAGCCGCCAGCGTGACCCCTGCCCCTTCAGCCGTTGGGAATACGGGGGACCAAGACCCAGTTGGGATGGTCGGGGCCGAAATGAAGGGTGACCTGGTTGTCGAAGATCTCCGGCGGACGATTCCTGACATCGTCGTGCAGGAACGGACCGCAACCCCGTAGCTCGTTCTTGAAGTTCGACAGCCGGAGCCCCGTGGTGTCGCCATCCCATTCATAGTCACGCCCTCTAATGGAGAAGCCGATCCGATAGCCCGGGGGGATCACTATCGACGTGGGCCAGATCTCGATGTCGAGCTCGTAGACCTCCCCCGGTGTGAGCGGTTGCTCCTCATCGTGGGTGTGATACGGCCGCCATTCCTCCGACAGTGACTCGTCCAGCTTGCGATGCGATGCCCGCAGCCAGCCTTGGGCGATTGGGGTGTGGGGGTCGATGGCTCCCATGAAAGTCACTTCTTGGCCATCGGGGTCGAACACCCGGAACACCAGGAACAGATCGGCGTCGGCGGTGGACGAAGAGATGTGGAGCTTGGCTGCCAGCGGGCCGGTCACCTCGGTCTCCTCCTCCACCGGAGGCATGAAGAACGTGAGCCCGTCGCCCATGGCGTCATAAGTGATCGTCGTATCGGTGGTAACCGGATCATGCACCAGGGTCTGGTTCGACGGGTCGAGATGCAGCTTGGTCCAGTCGGTACGGGGAATGGGCCAATCGGATTCGGCCCGTTCTACGAAACGGTCCACGTGGCGAACAAGCAGCTGCACCCTCGGCTGATCATCCCATGCGGCGTCATCGCCCTGGAGGTACTTGGCGAAGAATCGTTTCTGGAGATCGACGCCGTAGTCGGTGTAGTACTCGGTCCAGTGCTCGATGCCATGGCACTCGAGAAACTTCTCGGTGGAGGCGGCGCGGATGTAGGCCTCCACGTTGCCTCGGGGGTGGAGCCCCTGCCCGCCCCAGTTGGACGCCGACAGGAACGGCACAGTCACCTTCGACCAATCGGGAGACCGGTCCTGGTGGTACTGGTCGTCGAGGGGATGGGAGGCGATCTCATTGCCGAAGTCGCACCGATTGGCCCGCAGCTCCTCGTCGCTCAGCGTGTCGGGGCCCGCTACCAGCTCGCCGGTCACGATGCTCCTGGCCCCGTTCTCCCCAACACCGTGCTGCACGGTCTTGATCTGCATGTCGTACCAGTTGTCCCAGAACGTCGACAGGATGCCGCCGTGGTAGGTCATATCCCGATACCAGTCGGCGGCCCCCTCCCAGGGGATCATGGCGGTCAGGTGGGGCGGCTGGAGCGAAGCCACGTGCCACGAGTTGATGGCGTAGTACGAGATCCCAGACAGGCCGACCTTGCCGTTGGACCAGGGCTGCACGCCGGACCATTCGATGCACTCGTAAAAGTCCCGGGTCTCGCGGGGAGAGAAGTGGTCGATATAGCCGGGGCTGCGGCCCGCTCCCCGGGAGTCCACCCGAACGCACGCGTAGCCCTCGGGCACCCACTTCTCGGGGTCGCAGACCTCCCAGTTCTGGTACTTGTTGGTGGAGCCGGCGGCCACGTCGGGGTGCTCCTCCACCATGCGGTCCCAAGCGCTGGGATAGCCCTCCTGGAAGGCCAGCCCCTTGGCATAGGGGCCGTAGCTCAAGATCACGGGGTACTGGCCGTCGTCGTCGGGGCGGTACACGTCCGCCCGCAATTCCAGACCATCGTCCATCTCGACGACGACATCCCAGTCGATCCGCATGCCGTCTCGAACCTCGCTGCTTGTGCTCATGAGTCTCCCTGTCGGTCGGGTCGCTTGCGCTGGCCCGCGCAGTTTAGGAGTCTTTTTCGGGAGCTGTTCTGAAGAACTGCACGGGGGACACAAATGCACGCCTTCACACCCGGCCGGATCGGTCGCCTTGAGATCAAGAACCGTTTCGTCCGGGCCGCCACGTCGGAGACCATGGCCACCGACCGCGGTGCAGCCACCCCCGAGCTCATTGAGCTTCACCGGACGCTGGCCGCCAACGGTGTGGGGCTGTCACTGCTCGGCCACGCCTTCGTCCACCCCCGCGGCCAATCGCTGCCCAATCAGACGGGGATCCACGACGATGCCATGATCCCCGGCCTCGCCCAGCTCACCGGAGCGGTCCATCGTGCGGACGGCAAGATCTTCGCCCAGCTTGCCCATGCGGGAAACCAGGGGGGCATGAACGACTCTGCCATGGTGGCCCCCTCAGCGGTGCCCAATGCCCTCACCGGATCGGTAGCTGAGCCGGCCCGCGACGACGAGATCGAAGAGGTGATCGAAGCCTTTGGCGCGGCGGCTGCCCGGGCGCTGGAAGCAGGGTTCGACGGAATCCACATTCACGCGGCCAACGGGTACTTGATCAGCTCGTTCGGCTCCCCATATTCGAACATCCGCACTGATCGGTGGGGCGGCGACGCGGGCCGAAGGTCGCGGCTGCTGGCGCGGGTGTACCAGTCGATACGAGAGGTGGTTGGGCCCGAATTCCCGGTAACCGCCAAAGTGGGCATGGAAGATCAGGTTGACAACGGCCTGGAGCTGCCCGAAAGCGTGGAACGCGTCCAGGGGTTGGCCGGCCTCGGACTCGACGGCGTCGAGGTGAGCGTCGGGCTCATGGCTTCGGGCGCCGACTCCTGCCACAAGTACGTTGCTGTTGATGGGCGGCGGGCGTTGGCCGACCACCTCTACTTGAGGATGTTCTCACCACCGAGTGGCGAGGCATACTTCGAGCCCTACGCCCAGGCCATCCGGGCGGTCGTTCCCGACTTGACCCTGCTTCTCGTGGGCGGGATCCGGACCACCGAGACGGTTGAACGGGTCCTGGCCGATGGCTCCTGCGATTTCGTCTGCCTCGCTCGGCCCCTAATCCGCGAGCCGGACGTGGTGGCTCAGATCGAAGCCGGGCGTCGGGGCCGGTTCGATTGCACATCGTGCAACCTCTGCCTCGAGAACGAAGGAACCACCCATTTGCAATGTTGGCGCACGCCGCGAGCGCGGCTCATCCACGCGGCCGCCGCGCATATTCGCCGCCAGATTCAAAGCAAGTCCCACTAGCTCACGAAATCAGTTCACACTTGAAACTCGAATGGATCGCGTGAAGTATGCACCCATGCCATGTTCTTCGGCTTCGCGGTCGTAGAACATCAGAGGGAGGAGGCGAACGGATGGCCGCGCCGGACATCACCGTTGAGCTGCTGCACCAATATTGCGCCGAGTACCGCAATTGGGGCCGATGGGGCGATGACGACGAACTCGGAACCCTGAACCACATCTCCCCTGAGAAGATCGTCGAGTCGGCTGGTCTCGTTCGCCAGGGGAGAGTCTTCTCGCTGCAACTGCCTCTGGATGGAAATGGGCCACAGACCGGCGCCTTCGGCCGGGTCAACCCGATCCATCAGATGGTGGCCACCGGCACCGATCACGCCGAGGGCATCCAGGAGTGGCCGATGGGTTGGGGGGTGGCCGACGACACGCTGTTCTTGTACTTGCAGGGCGGTACTCAGTGGGATGCACTGGGCCACATATTCCACGACGGGTTGATGTATAACGGCTACGACGCCCGGCTGGTGTCAAGCGCCGGGGCCGAAAAAAACGGCATTGAGAACCAGAAGACCGTCGTTTCGCGTGGCGTCTTGTTGGACATCCCCCGAGTGCGGGGGGTCGAGCACTTGGAACCGGGCGATGCCATCACTGCCGAAGACCTGGACGCAGCGTGCCAGCACCATGGTGTCGAGGTGGGCACCGGTGACATGGTGCTGATCAGAACCGGCGACATGGCGCGGCGACGAGAGCTGCCGGGCTGGGATGGGTTCTCCGCGGGTGACTCGCCCGGGCTGTCGCTCCTGTCAGCCCCCTGGCTGGCCGATCGCGAAGTGGCTGCCATTGCCACCGACACCTGGGGCGCCGAGGTGCGGCCCAATGAGATCGAAGGCAGCTTCCAGCCGCTGCATTTGGTCATGGTGGTCGCCATGGGATTGTTCGTCGGGGAGATCTGGTACCTGGACGAGCTAGCGGCCGACTGCGCCGACGACGGCGTCTATGAGTTCCAACTCGTCGCCCCGCCACTGGTCATTCCCCGCGCGGTGGGCTCGCCTCTCAACCCCCAGGCAATCAAGTAGAGACCAAACAAGAGGTGGTAGAAGGACTCGCAGGCCGCCCAACGCGGCTCTCCTCCCACGCCATCGGACTGCTCTTAACCACTCTTGGCGTCCTGGTTCTGTCGCCGGACAGCCTGCTCATTCGGCTCGTGGATGCCGACGTGTGGACCATTGTGTTCTGGCGCGGCTTCCTCATGGGGCTGACCGTCGTGACGGCAACGGCTGTGTGGTCACGAGGCGATCCACTGGCCCACTTTCGCTCTCTCGGTGGCGTGGGGGTGGTCGTTGCCGTGCTGTTCGGATCGCAGCTCACCATGTTCGCAACGTCGATCACCCACACGAGTGTGGCCAACACACTGGTCATCTTCGCCACCGCTCCTTTGTTCGCCGCGGTGCTCAGCAGGATCTTCCTCGGCGAACCGGTCCCCTTGCGGGTCTGGCTAGCGGTGACAGCCAGCTTGGGAGCGATCTTGTACATCTTCTTCGGCAGTATCGGCACCGGTCGCATCGGCGGGGATCTCGCCGCGGCGGGCGCTGCCCTGGCCATGGCCATCGGCCTCACCGTCATGCGCCGCAACAGCCACGTCAGCATGGTCCCGGCCTGGGGAATCGGCGCCCTGTTGGCCGCTGGATTCGCCGCCTCCTTTGCCGACCCGTTCGGCATCTCTGGTGAAGACGTTGCCGTGCTGCTTCCCAGCGGGATTCTGGTCCTTCCCATATCCTTTGCCCTGATTGGACACGGCCCACGGCGAATCTCCGCCCCCGAAACCGGGCTGCTCATGATTCTGGAAACAATCATTGGCCCCTTGTGGGTGTGGTGGATCTTGGAGGAGCAGCCCAATGCCGAGGCGCTGATCGGAGGAGCGGTTGTCATCGCTGTTCTGGTGGCCAATTCCGTGGTTGGACTCCGCCAGCCCGCAGTCAGTTAGTGATCAGCGAGAAATAGTCGATTGGTGGCCTCCCCGGGCCACCCGATCAGTTGCCCGGTCCGAACAACCCGAACCGCCACTCTGGATCGCCGGGGACCATTGTCGACTCGAATTGCGCCCGCTCACCCATTCGCCTCGACTTGCCAGCCGCGGTTTGAGCCAGTTCGAGCTGTTGGCGCTCCCAATCGGCCAGAGAATCGTCGAGATCGTGGCCTGAACCCAGGTGGTCGCGCAGCGCCCAGCCGTCGGCGCATGCCTTCGCTGTTCCAGCGGCCACGTGAGGACGCAGCGCCGTGGCTGCGTCCCCGATAAGCGCGATGCGACCGTGGACGAACCGATCGGCCGCCATGTCGAAAATGGCCTGGATGAACGGCTCCTCGCAGGCCAACACCAGTTCCCGCAACTGCGGAGCAAGCAGCCGCCCTGCGTCATGGCGAAGCTCGGCCACAAAATGGTCTTGGGCCAAGCCGGGCGGCATGGTGGCCGGGCGATGCACGCCGTTTCTGTCCACCATGAGCTCCTCGAACTCCGACCCCGGCGCATTGCGGTACCACACGAAATTAAGCGCCCGCTCTCCGGGGATGATCGAGTCGCCCGGACCGGGAATGGCGTAGGCCAGGATGTGGGCGTGATTGAGCACCTGATACACCATGGCGTCCTCGAAAATCGCCGCGGTGTCCGGCTCGAGATCGCTTTCCAGCACAGTGCCCCGCCAGGCGACATAACCGGCGTAGTCGGTTTTGGTATGCGGCGAGACGAAACCGCGCACGGTTGAGGCGATGCCGTCAGCCGCCACGAGCAGGTCGCAGTCACGGGACTTGCCGTTTTCGAAAGAAACGGTGACGCCCTCCGGCGTTTGAACGCACCCGGTGACGTAGTGGGACAGGTGATAGCGATCGCCGGGCAGCACCTCGAGCAGCGCCCGGTACAAGGTATTCCAGGACGTGAAGCGGTTATAGGTCGCCGCCTCGTCGACAATGGAGCCGGACTCATCGACGTAGCTCCAGTTGGTGAGCGTCAGCGCCACATCGGCCGCGCCCGCCTGGCCCTCGCCCAACGCCGATCCCTTTTCGGTGAAGTAGCGCTCGGTCATGGGCAGCACGACGATGCCCGCTCCCCGTCCTTCCAGGGCGCGGGTGGATCGCTCATAGATGTGGACATCGTGACCGAGCTCATGAAGGAGGATGCCAGCGGTGAGCCCGCCGATGGACCCGCCGGCGATGGCGATTTGGAGCGGGTTGATCCCCGACGATGTCATGCAGCGGTTCCCCAGCGAGGCTCGGTGGCAGTGAGCCAAAGGATAAGAGGCGCGCATTCGCTGTGCACTCTGGTCAACCGGCAAAGCGACGCTCCGGCAAGCCTCAGTAGGCTGTGATTGATCGGAGAACTGATGGCGGGCTACGCAAAAGGGCCATTCGCAGTCGACTGGGAAGCCCGATACGACATGGCTCGACTGCGGATAGAGCGCGTCCAGGCCGCGCAGTGGGAGTTGCGCGATTCGGGAGTCGACGGCCTGCTGGTTTGGAAGGACGAGAACGTCCGGTACCTGACCTCATTGCGAGCGCAGCTCATCGCCGGCAAGACCACCGCGCTGAACGGCGCGCTGCTCCCGCCCGATGGTGATCCGGTGCTGCTGTGCTCAGGGGGTGAGATCGACAAGGCCCGCCTGGGCATGCCGTGGATCGGTGAAGCGCACGCCATTCCCATCATGGAGCAAGCCGAGCTGGTGGACGGTTTTGTGAAGGACATCCTCCGGCCGATCCTCCGCAATCGAGGGCTGGACAGCGGCCGGCTGGGCCTGGACGCCGCCAATATCTCGTTCATCGACGCCGTCCGCCGGCATCTCCCCCATCTTGAGCTGGTCGATGGCGACCGCCTCATGCAGCGGGCCCGGCTCATCAAGTCTGACGTGGAGATCGACATCATCGAAGAGGCCTGCGCCATCGGCGACGCGGTCACCCAACGGGCGCTGGATGAGACCCGGGCCGGCCGGCGCGAGCTGGAGATCGCCGGCGATGCCATGCAGACGCTGTTCTATCTCGGTGGCGAGATGGCCCACGTCATCACCCCCTTCGTCGCCTCCGGCGAGCACATGTCGCCGCCTCACCGGCTGGCCACCGACAAGCTGACCCGGAATATGGACCTCTGCTTCATCGACATCGGCGCCATGTGGAACGGCTACTTCGCCGACATCGGGCGAACGACGGTCATCGGCAAGCCATCCCGGCGCCAACAGGAGATTTACACCGCCGTCTACGAGGGACTTATGGCGGGCATCGCCAAGATGCGCCCAGGCTTCACCAACCAGGACGCGGCCGACGCCATCGTGGAAGCCATAGGCAACCACGGCCTCGACGATCACCTGTTCAGCCTGTTCATCGGCCACGGCATCGGCATGGGCGCCAACGAACCGCCCTACATCGGCGAGAACATGCCCGGAGCCACCGTGTACCCGTTCGAGCCGAACATGGTCTTCGCAGTCGAGCCCCTCGTCTGGGTGCCCGACGTACCGGGCGGCGGCGGGGTGAGGATCGAGGACATGGTGCTGATCACCGACGGCGACCCCCGCGTCCTCTCCCGGGTCGAATACGAGGAAAAGCTCCTGCTATGACCGCTCCCACCTAGGGGGATAATAGGCTTACAGCCCGAAGACCCGGGCGGCGTTGCCGCCCTTCATGGCAATCCGGTCGGCATCGGTCAGGCCGTCGGTCCGGTCGATGAGCCCCATCGGGTCAGGCTCACCCATGTCGAAGGGGAAGTCGGTGCCGGCCATCACCCGGTCGCTGCCCACCACCTCGACGAGGTGGCGGAGGTAGAGCGGCTGGAAGACCATCGTGTCGTAGAGCAGTCGTTTCATGTAATGGCTGGGCGGATGGTCGGGGATATGCACCCGGGTTTCGGGACGGACCTCCCAAGTGTGGTCGGAACGGGATGCATAGAACGGCAAGTACCCGCCCCCGTGCACTAGGACCAGCTTGAGGTCGGGTAGCTCCTCGAACAGCCCCGAGAAGATCATCCGATTGGCCGCCACCATGGTCTCAAGCGGATTACCGACGCAGTTGACCATGAAGTAGTCGCCGAATCGATGGCTCTCCTCGTAGCCGTTGGGATGCAGAATGACTGGGATGCCCTTGGCCGCCACCGCCTGCCAAAAGGGACGGAACCCCGGCTCGTCGAGGTTGCGGCCCGCGATGGTGCCGCCGATCTGCAAGCCCTTGAAGCCGAGCTCGTCAACCGCTCGATCCATTTCGGCGATGGCCAGATCCACGTCTTGCAGGGGCACCGTGGCCCCGAACGCCGAGAACCGAGATGGCAGATCGGACACCGCTTGGGCCAGGTTGTCATTCTGGACCCGAGCGGCCTCGGCGCCCACGGCCGGCGGCGCCCAGTATCCGTACTCGGATACGAACGTGGCCAAGCCTTGGATGTCGACTCCCATCGCATCCATGCGCTCGATCCGGGCGTCGGGGTTGGTGAGCGCATCGAAGATCGTGGGAATCATGACCTGGTTCTGGTCGCGGGACTCCTGGCCCATGAAGTAGAGGTAGGGCTCGTCCTGGGGCCTCCCGTGGGGCTTGAGCAACTCAGCGGCCGACGGGGTGGCCAGATGACAGTGAACATCGATTGTCGGCGCGACTTCAGCCATTCCCTGCCCCCCCTGCACCCGAACCCTAGGTGATCGGGCCTACATGATTGGTACTGCGTTCTAGCCGCCCGGACCGGGGATGAAACGGCCCCGCGGCGGAGCCCCCTCTTCGACGACCCGACCGCGCAGCAACACCGTCTGCACATGGCCGCGCACGTCTCGGCCGGCGTAGGGCGTCCATCCGGCGCGAGACACGATGTCTTCGTCGGTGATCTGCCACATCGTGTGCGGATCGAGGATGATGAGGTCGGCGTCGTAGCCCACCGCTACTCGACCCTTGTTGCGCAGTCGATACTGCTCGGCTGGCCGCTGGGCATAGGCTTCCACCAGCCGCTCCAGTGTTGTTCGCCCGCTCAGAGCAGCGTCCACCATGAGGGGCACGGTGGTGTCCAGCCCGGGCAGACCGAAATGGCACTCCCAGATGGTGCCCTCTCGCTTCTGGGCCGCGGTCGACGGGGCATGATCGGTAGAAAGGTGGCTGATCGAGCCATCGTTGAAGGCGCTCCACATCCGGTCCTCGTCCTCCATGGATCGGATCCGGGCCGGCGGAGTGAACTTGCGAAATGGGCCGTGTTCATGGATCTCCGATTCATGGAGATGGAGGTACTGGGGGCAGGTTTCGGCCACGATCGGAGATCCGGCGGCCCGCTCTCGCTGAATCAGGTCGACCACATCGGCGCTACTGGCGTGGGCGACCGTGGCCCGAACACCGGTGACCTTGGCCAAAAGAGCAGCCGACCCCACCGCCACAAGTTCCGCCTCCCTTGAGCGCCATTCGGGAATGACACCCGGATCGATGCGGCCTTCGGCCTTCAAACGGCGCTCGTTGGCCGCCGTCATCACATCGTCCTCGCAGTGAACCAGGCAGGCGGCGTCGAGACTGGCCAACTCCTCGAAGGCCTCCAGGAGTACCTCGGGAGTGACCGCGGGAATCCCGTGAGTCGCGCAGGTGAAGATCTTGAAGAAAGTGACGCCAGCCTCCCAGAGGCTATGGATCTCACCAGCACGGTCCGGAAATATGTGGGCCGCCAGCGCATAGTCCACATACGACCGATCTCGCAGGTGATGCCATTTCTCCTCGAAGCGCATGACATCAGTGAGCGGCCAGCCGTGGGTGTGCTCCACGATTGTGGTTACGCCCTGCCGAGCGGCCGCCCGAGTCCCCGTCGGAAAGTCCTCGCGGGTCGAATCACCCGGCTCCATCAGATGCACATGGGTGTCGACCATCCCAGGGAGCACGAATCGGCCATCGGCGTCAAGGATCTCATCGGCGGACTCGGGCGAGTCCGGGTCGAGGATTGCCGCCACCCGGCCATCCTGGACGTACACATCGCCGCGTTGTCGGCCGGTGGAGGTCACCACCGTGCCGCCCCGGACTACGAGATTGAACGTCATATCGGCAATTTCACCCCGACGCGATGCGTCGTGGCTGGCGATTTACGACGATATCAGGATGCCATTGGCGGCCCGTTCCGTCGATGCCCTTGAACACGTTGCCAGGATGATCGGAACCGTCGGTATGCACCGAGCGGGCGAATCCTGACCCGTCAATAGACGATCATCTCGATCATGTTGCCCCAGGGATCGTTGAAGAAAACCTGGCGGAGGGCGGCTGGCGAGTCGGGGAGCTCCCAAACGGCAACACCGTGACCATCAAGTTGCTGGATCATGGCCTCGATGTCGTCGACTTGAAATGCCAAATGGCTCTCATTCGCCCTGATCGGAGAATCGGCACCCCTCAAAGTGCCATCGGTTGTCAGGTGCACGGGGGTGCCGCTGGCGTTGAACCAAGCGCCCGGAAATCCGAAATCGGGTCGCGGAATCTGGGCCAAGCCCAGCACACCGCCATAGAAGGCGACCGCCTCATCGATATCGCCAACGCATATTGATCCGTGGTCGAGCTTGGTGAGTCGCGGCATGAGAGATGATGACACCTTCGTTCGGCGGGCCTATCACCAACAATAGTTCCATCGCAGGCGACTATGGCGGGCCACTTCGCCACTAATCTCGTCAAATGCGCGCCGCGCAACTCACCGCACCCGGGATGGTCCAGGTTGTAGACCGGTCCTCGCCTGAATCCGAGGGGTCGGCTGTGATCAGGATGGAGACCCTGGGGCTGTGCGGCACCGATCTGAGCATTGTGGCCGGAAAGGTCCCGGTCGAGATGCCTCGAGTGATAGGGCATGAGGGAATCGGCACCATCGAAGTGGCCGGACCCGATGGAGCCTTCGATGTGGGCCAGAGGGTCCTCATCAATCCGGGATTGTTCTGTGAACGCTGCGATCTGTGTCGACGCGGGTTTCCCAATCTCTGTCCCAACGGAGGTCTGCTGGGCCGAGAGCTTGACGGGTTGTTCGCCGACTACGCCGCGATAGACGAACGCCAGCTGCTCGCCGTTCCCGATCACGTGACCGCAGACGCGGCTGGCGTCATCCAGGTGCTGGGCACCTGCGTCCACGCGGTATCCAAAGCGCCGGTATCGCCCGGCGATACCGCCGTCGTCCTTGGCCTAGGCGTTTCGGGCCAGCTCATCGCCCAGATCCTCGCCGCCCAAGGCGCGCAAGTTGTCGGTGTGACTCGGTCGGAGTGGAAGCGCGAGCTCGCGCTTCAGTTGGGTGCGACGGCGACCGCTGCCCCCGACCGGGCAGCCGCGGTGGTGGCTGAACTCACCGACGGCCGCGGGTCCGACGTTGTCTTCGAGGCAGTGGGAACGGTAGAGACCTTTTCCCAGGCCATAGAACTGGCCGGGTCGGCCGCCACCGTCGTGTTCTTTGGCACCACGACCGGTATAGGGGATGGCTTGCCCTACTATCAGCTCTATTACAAGGAGCTGACGCTGCGAAACCCGCGGGGAGCCACGATGACGGACTACGAGCAGGCAATCGCCTTGGTTGACGATGGAGTCGTCAATGGAGCCCCCCTTATCTCGTCGCGGTTCAGCCTTGAAGACATCGACGAAGCCCTCGCCGCAACCCAAGACTCATCAACGCTGAAGGTGCTGATGGAAGTGGAATGAATTGGAGCGAAAATGAAAGAAGCATTCGGCGTTCTCGCTACTGACTGGCGCGAAGGCATCAACTGGCAAGAAGTCCGCGAATGGCGTTTGCGAAGGGCTCGAGAGGCCATGCGACGTCACGGCCTCGGCGCGATGCTGATGATGTACGACGAGAACATCCGCTATGTGACATCCACCATGACACCAGGCTGGAACCAGCTCAAGCCTGGGCTGCGCTATGCCGTGCTCACCGAAGGCAAGGAGCCGATCCTCTACGAGCAGGGCGACATCGGTTACCACATCCGCGAGCACTCGCCGTGGATTCCCAAGGAGAATGTCCGCTACTCCTACGCGTGGATCAAGGGCGCTGCCGGGCCGGCATCAACCGTGCAGGTGGACAAGTTCACCAATGCGCTGATGAACGATCTGGAGGACGCTGGGGTCACCGATCAGCCGTTGGGCGTGGACTTCATGGACCTCAACATGATCCGGGCCTTCGAAGAGCGGGGCATCAACTGGGTTGACGGCATGACCCCCATGATGGAGGCCCGGGCGATCAAGAGCCCGAACGAGCAGAAGGCCCTGCAGATGGTGGGCTCGATCTGCGACGTGACCCACTACGAGCTTTCGCAGTGGCTGAAGCCGGGGATCACCGAGAACGAGGTCACCGCATTCACGATGGAGTACCTCTACAACATTCCGGGCATGGAGAACGTCGAGGACGTCATCGTCTCCTCGGGGCCGAATGCGTGGCCCAACTGGCGCAACCACGGCGACCGGATCATCCGGCCCGGCGACATGGTGATAATCGATCTGGCCGCACTGACCTGGAACGGGTTCAAGTCGTGCGTCTATCGGACCTACTGCGTGGGCGGCGAGCCCACCGACGAGCATCAGCAGTACTACGACCTCGCCTCCAAGTGGCTGTGGGATTCCATCGAGATGGTCCGGCCCGGCGTGACCACCGCCGACATCGCCTCGGTGTGGCCGTCGGCCAAGGAGATCTGGGGCTACGAGGAGGAGGATGAGGCCGCCGCCAACCTTTGGGGCCATGGCCTCGGACTAGCCCAGTACGACCAGCCGGTGATCTCGAGGATCTGGTCGCTCGACCATCCCCAGGAGATTCAGCCCGGCATGGTCTTCGCCCTCGAAACTCAGCACGGCAAGCTCCACGAGTTCGGAGTCCGGCTCGAAGAGATGCTGACGGTCACCGACACCGGCATCGAGATGCTCTCTACCTTCAAGAGTCACGAGATCATCCGCGCCGGATGACCGAAGACCGCTACCGAGTCCGCGGTCTCGACGATCCATCTGCTGCTGACGTCGCCATCAGCGGTGCCAAGGGGGCCGGTCTGGCTCGGGCCCGGGCGGCAGGATTCCCGGTGCTGGACGGGTTCGTCATCCCTCCGGCTTGCTCTGAGGAAGCCCTCAGTCGGGCGGTTGAAGTGCTCGACTCCCGAGGGACCGGCGGATCGAGGATGGCCATAATCGGACACCCGCTGGCCGTCTCGCTGGTCGAGCAGATCGAGCCGCTAGCGGCCTCACTCCAACCCCCCTTCATCGTTCGCTCCTCAAGTGTCCTGGAGGGCAGCGGCCAGTGGTCGGGGGCGTTCACCTCGGTTCCCGAAGTCCTGCCCGGCGAAATCGGCCAGGCGGCCAAGAGCGTCTGGGCCACCAGCTTCTCCATCGAAGTGCTGGAGCGATTCGAGGCCGCCGAGATCGCACCAGGGAGCGCGCCAATGGGTGTGCTGGTTCAGCCTGAGGTGCAACCCGACTATGGCGGGGCGGCCATCGTCGGTGGCGACGGTGCGGTGACCGTCAATGCAGTGAAGGGTTCACCGCGGGACTTGATGGCGGGGTGGGTGCCTGGAGTCAGGGCCGTGGTCGAGGGGGGCGTCCTCCAAGGCGCCGAGTGTGCCGACTTGATGGGCGAAGACCAGGCTCTGGCTATCGCAGACATGGCGCTCCGGGTGGAAGAGGCGCTCGGCTACAACCTCATCGAATGGGCTCTCGTCGATGGCGATCCCATTTTGTTGCAGGTTCAGCGCTCGGCCGGGCACGAGCCCGAGGAGGCCATGGTGGTGCCCGCAGCCCTGGCCCACCCGTTCGCCCTTGAATTCGTCCGACTGGCCCAGCGCTATCCCGGAGCGATCGGCGACAAGCTGGTGCTCGGCTGGCTATCGGCTGCCCCCGCCGATCTCGAGGGTTCGGCGTACACCCCAATGAGCGACCGGGATGCCGTGCTGGACGAGGCCCGCCAAATTGCGGCCACGCTGACCGCTCAAGCCTGGGGCAAGCCCGAGAATCAGGCGTTGGCCCAGGCTGAGCTCGTGCTGCGGCGGATGAGGAGCGACCGCCCCAACGAGTCGATCGACGCGTTGCGCGAGCTGCAACCGGTGGACGTGGCCCTAGCCCAGAGGCTGTTGGGCATGGTCGAGTACCTCTTTGCCACCGATGTCGTTCCCCCGCGACGCGGGATGGGCCGATGGGAGCCGGTCTTGGCCGGAGTTCTAGCCCTTCAGGGAGATGTCCACGAGGGCGAGCCCGGAGTTGGCGGTGTGGGCGCGGGCCGAATGGTGTGGCTCGACAGCTCCAAGCAGACTGGTCACGTGCAGCCCCGTGACATCATCGTCACCCAATACCCGCTTCAGAACTTCTCTCCCCTCTTGTGGGATGCAGCCGGAATCGTGACGGTAGGGGGGGCGCCCACCGCGCACCTGTTCGAAGTGGCCCGGTCGCTGACGGTGCCCGCGGTGATCAACTGCCCGATCGCTGACATCGTCAAGGCCGGCCCCCGTTTGGGCATGCTCGACGGCGATGCCGGCCGCGTGGCGATCGCCAAGGACTGAGCGCAGTGGCGGAGAAGGCACCCGTCGGGATCATCGGTCTCGGTGTCATGGGCTCGGCCATGTCGCGCCACATCATCGCAGCGGGCCACGAAGTGATCGGGTTCGACATCGATCCCGCTCGACGCGGCGAGTTCCCTGGTTCGGCCGTCCAGTCGGCGGCCGACGTCGCCCGCCGAGCCCAGATGGTGCTGCTGTCCCTCCCCTCATCTGACGCCTTGGCCCAAGTCGCATCCGAGCTGGCCGCCAGTGCCTCGCCCGGCACCGTTGCAGTGGAAATGGGAACGCTGCCGCTGGCCGACAAAGAATCCGCCCATGCCCTTTTGGCATCGAGCGGTATCGACCTCCTCGACGCTCCGGTCAGCGGAACCGGGCTCCAGGCCGCCGATGCGACCCTGGTGGTGTACTCCAGCGGTGAGCAAGCCGCCCACCAACAGGTGGTGCCGATCTTCGACCTGATCGGCAAACAGACCTTCTTCCTGGGCTCATTCGGCAACGGTTCGCGGATGAAGTTCGTGGCCAACCTGCTGGTGGCAATACACACCCTGGCCGCAGCGGAGGCCCACCAGTTGGGCAGTGCGTGCGGTCTGGGCCCTGAACTCGTCCAAGAAGTGATCGCGGCCGGTGTCGGTTCGTCGGCCATGTTCGAGATACGGGGTCCGATGATGGCAGCGGACACCTACGACCCGCCGTCCGCTCGCCTCGCCATCATCCTCAAAGATGCCGGCATCATCGCCGACCACGCCCGAAGCCTCGACTCCCCCACCCCCCTACTCGACGCCGCCATCCCCCTCTATGAGGCTGCGGTCGAAGCCGGCCTCGGCAACCTAGACGCCGCCGCCCTCCGCCAACTCCTCGCGGAGTTGGCCTAGCTGCCAGACGCGGTTAATCCGGACCACTCACCGGCCAGGATCATGAGGTGGTCGACGACCAAGGCGCCTTGGCCGCGGTCGAGCACTACCACGGGGTTCAGATCGAGTTCGGTGAGGCGGTCGCCGAGGGCAGCAGCTAGGTGAGCGGTTGACATGATTACTTGGACAAGGGCGTCCACATCAGAGGGCGGGCGGCCGCGGGCGCCATCGAGCAAAGGAAAGCCCTTCAGCGAGCGAACCATCTCGTAGGCGTCGGTCTCGTCCAAGGGCAGCGGGCGAACGGCGGTGTCGGCCAGCACCTCGGTGAACACTCCGCCGGTACCCACCATGACCGCGGGGCCGAGCGTGGGGTCGCGGGTCACCCCCACGATCATCTCGGTGCCGCCGGTCACCATCTGCTGGACTTCCACCCCGTCGATGGCGGCATCGGGCGCGGCGGCACGGGCCCGGTCCAACACCGCCTGAGCGGCCTGCTCCGCCCCGTCAAGGGAGTCCAGCCCCAGCACCACCAGTCCGGCATCCGACTTGTGGGGAAAATCGGCCGAGGCGATCTTGATCGCCACCGGCAAGCCGATCTCCTCGGCGGCTAGACGGGCATCCCCCGCCAACCTCGACACCTTGCTGGCCGCCAACGGCAACCCGAATGCCCGCAGCACTGCCCCGGTGTCGGGTGGCGAGGCTCGCAATGCCTCTTCGGCTGCTGATGGCACAGCTTCGGACAGTGCCGGGCGGACCCGGAAGCCCTCTTGATGTCGCTGGTAGCGGTGGTAGGCGGCCAATGCTGCGAAACAGCCCCGAAAGGAGCGGAATAGGGGCACGCCGGACTCCACCAACCGGTCGAATCCCAATTCGTCCACCTTGAACGAGTTCCAGGTGGCGATGATCGGCTTGTCCACCTCGTTGACCAGGGCCAAGATGTCGTCTCCTAGCGGGTCGGTCATGGGCGCCACCGCGCCGGTAATGCCCACCACCGTGTAGCCGACTGCTGGATCGTCGCAAATGTCTCGGATCACCTGGCGGCGGATCTCAGCTGGCTGGGTCATTATGAACGTGCCCCCGTTGTCCACCGGGTTGGACACCGCCAGATAGCCGGGGATGTGCCGGTGCAGCCTCTCCTGAGTCTCCTCGGCCAGCGGGGGCGCCACCACCCCGGCCAACTCGGCGGCCTCGGCCATCAGCGTGCTCGACCCTCCGGAAATGGAGTAGAGCCCAGCCCCCTCGGTCACGTCTGGGCCTAGCTTGGCGAACAGCGCCGCCGTTTCCAGCAGCTCGTCGAGGTCGCGCACCCGCACCACCCCGTACTGCTCGAACAGCCCGTTGATCACCTCGTCTGATCCGGTGAGGTGGCCTGTGTGCGACGACGCCATACGCGATCCGGCGTCGGTGGCCCCGATCTTCAAGATCACCACCGGCTTTTGCTGGGCGTTGGCCGCCTCCAGCGCGGTGCGCAGCTTGTGCGCCGAGCGGAAACCCTCGATATAGCCGGCGATCACCGCGGTGTCGTCGTCGTAGGCGAAGTACTCGATGAAGTCGCTCACTTCGAGGTCAATCTCGTTGCCGCACGGCACCTGGCGGCTGAACCCGATGCCGAAGTGCACTCCCTGCATGATGGGACGGCCGTTGTGGCCCGACTGGGTGACCACCCCGATCTTGCCCCCTCGCAGTGCGGGGACATCGGGCACCAGCTCGAAGGCGTTCGTGTTGGTGTTGGGGCCGAAGATGCGGATGCCGTTGCGACGGCCCGCCTCCCCCAGTTCGGCCTCCAGCTCGGCCCCCTCGGGGCCAACTTCGCTGAAACCCGAGGAGAACACCAGGGCGTAGCGGACTCCGACGGCCCCGCACTCGTCAACAATCTGGGAACACGCCGCCGGAGGGGTGGAGATCACCGCCAGGCTCACCGACTCAGGCACGTCGGCCACCGTCTCGTGGATCGGCACTGCTCCGATCGCTCCTCCCTTGGGATTGACCAGATGCCAATTCCCTTCCCCCCACCGGGAGTCCATGGCAGCCCGCAGCGCGTCCTCTGTCTGCGCGCGGTCGACCCCGCCGATCACCGCCACCCCGTCAGGGTGGAAGAACTCCTCCAAGTCGACTCGACGCTGGGCCATGGGAAATCGATGGTAGTGAGCGGGCACCTTGCACCTAGAGGCAGAACCGACCCGGCACTAGGCTGGCCGCCATGGAGATCGGCCATGTCTATGAGATGCCGCCCATGCGGCCCGACGACGCCTATACCACTTACTTCGACGCTGGAGCGATCAAAGTCGGGGTGGAGTACCGCGACCTCAACCCCGAGGCGCTCATGGAGTATTACCAGGCCGACGAGGCCTACATCGAGGAATTGCGCCGCACCGCACCCCTGGGCATCGAGGACCGAGGCGTGTCATTGCATGTGTTCGACGCCGACGGCGAGTGGGAGTATCTGCGCTTCGACCTGTTCGAGGACGCCCCCCACTACCACTACAACCACTTAGGCGGTGGGCGGAACCACATCATCCCCTTCGACGAGACCGCCCACGGCCCCATTGCTGAATGGGCAATAGACAAGATCCGCACCGGTGGGCTGGCCCCCATGCTGACCCAGGCCGGCGCACCAGAACTGGCCGACGCGCTGGATCCCGATGTGCTGGCCGAGACCGCCGACAAGGTGGCCTCGCTCACCGCCGATCTTCAGAAACGCCTCGCCGCCACGGCCTAGAGGCGAGAACTAGCCGGCCAACTCCCCGAAGTCCACCTGGCCGGTGATCATCGAGCCCTGGAAGGCGTTGTCGATGTTCACGTTCACCCCGGACACGAACGACGCCGCGTCCGAGCCGAGATAGGCCAGCAGGTTGGCCACCTCAGCGGCGGTTACATAGCGACCACCGGCATTGGCCGCGGTCCAGTCGATCATCCCCTCGCCCATGGTCTTCTTGAAGTCGGGCAAAAGCGGGGTGTCGATCGGGGCGGGGCAGGCGCTGGCGATGCGCACGCCGTTGGCCAGCATCCCCTTGGCGGCCTGCATTGTGAAGATCTGCACGCACTCCTTGGAGAACATGTAGCCGTCGGCCACCACCTCGGGGTGCTCCTCCACCCAGGCCACCGCCTTGTCCCAGTCGTCGATTGACAGCAACTCGGTGATCTCGGCCTGGTGAGCCGGCCAGTTCATGCCCGCAATGGAGGCGGTATTGACCACCGCGCCCCCGGCGGGGATCTTGGGCAGCAGGGCGTCGGTTAGGCGCATAAGCCCCAGGGTGTTGACCTTCATCACGTCTTCGGGTGAGAAGGTGGCCGCGATACCGGCGTTGTTGAACAGCACGTGTACCGGGGCGTCGATGGCCGCGGCGGCCTCGTCCACCGCCACCGGGTCGCCCATGTTGGTGGGGATGTACCGGGTAATGGGCCCCTCGGGCTCTTTGATGTCCAGAGCAGTGATCGACGCCGCTCCCAGATCGGCCAGCAGTTCCACCAGTGCGGCACCAACGCCGGAGTAGGCGCCGGTGACCACGACGTTGCGGCCTTCGTAGCTCATGGGGTTGGACATCGGGGGCCTCCTGGGGCTGTTAGGGGGATAGCTCGGCTGGCGAATATTACTGCGCCAAGTATCGTTGGGGTCACACTGGCGAGCGACGTAAACCGACGGAGGACGCTGTGAATCTGAATGACATGATCATGGTGAGCGTGGACGATCACCTTTGCGAACCGCCCGACATGTTCGACAACCATCTCCCGGCGAAGTGGAGGGATGAGGCCCCCCGGGTGATCCACACCGAGTCGGGCGACGACGTGTGGTCGTTCAACGGCGCCATCATCCCCAACGTGGGCCTGAACGCGGTGGCCGGGCGGCCCAAAGAGGAGTACGGCATCGAGCCCACTGCCTTCGATGAGATGCGCCCCGGCTGTTACAACGTCCACGACCGGGTCAAGGACATGGACGCCGCCGGGGTGCTGGGCTCGATGTGCTTCCCGTCGTTTCCCGGCTTTGCCGGGCGGCTGTTCGCCAACCACCCCGACAAGGAGTTCGCCGCCGACCTGATCCGGGCCTACAACGACTGGCACATCCATGAGTGGGCCGGGGCCTACCCGGGCCGGTTCATCCCAATGGCCCTGCCCATGATCTGGAGCGCAGAGGAGTGCGCCGCCGAGGTGCGGCGGGTGGCCGATCTGGGCTGCCACTCCATGACCTTCACCGAGAACCCGGCCAAACTGGGGGAGCCCAGCTTCCACAGCGACTACTGGGACCCGCTGTGGGAGGCGTTCAGCGACACCGGCTCGGTGTGCTCCATCCACTTGGGCTCGTCGGGCGAGATGGTGATCACCGCCCCCGACGCCCCCATGGACGTGATGATCCAGCTCCAGCCCATGAACATCAGTCAGGCCGCAGCCGACCTGCTGTGGTCGCCCATCCCCCGCCGCTTCCCCGACCTGAAGATCGCCCTGTCGGAGGGCGGAACCGGGTGGATCCCCTACTTCATGGACCGGGCCGACCGCACCTACGACATGCACCACCTGTGGACCGGCCAGGACTTCGACAACCTGCTGCCCAGCGAGGTGTTCCGGCGGAACTTCCTGACCTGTTTCATCAACGATCCGGTTGGAGTGGCGCTGCGCCATGAGATCGGCATCGACAACATCTGCTGGGAGATGGACTACCCCCACAGCGACTCCACGTGGCCCAATGCCCCCGAGCTGCTGGACGAGACGCTGACCGGGGTGCCCGACGACGAGGTCGACAAGATCACCCACCTCAACGCCATGGCCTGGTACCAGTACGACCCGTTTGCCCACCGGGACCGAGCCGACTGCACCGTGGGGGCGCTGCGTGCTTCCGCGGTCGACCACGACATCTCGGTTCAATCATTGGACAAGGGGCGCCACCAGGGCAAAGACCGCGACCTGGCCGGGTTCACCACCCGGAACAAGGGCGTCAACCGCTGAGGTTGCGTTCAGCCTTATCGCTCCGATCCTCGGGGCTGTGCGTATCGGTATCGACACCGGGGGGACGTTCACCGACGCCGTTGTCGTGACTTTTGACCCTGCTGAAGGAGCCAGGGTCGGAGTGGGCAAGGCGCTCTCCACGCCCGGCGACCTGACATCGGGAGCACTGGCTGCGGTCGAAACAGCCGCTGCCGATCTGGGTCATCCGCTAGCCGAAGTGCTCGAACGGGCCGATTCCATCGGCTACGCCACCACCGTCGGGCTCAACGCGCTCTTGACCGGCACGGGAGCGCCCCTTGGCCTGATCACCACAGCGGGGTTCGAGTCCACACTGCCGGTGGCCCGGGCGGCCAAAGTGGCCGGCTTGTCCCCCGCTGAGACCACTGAGGCCGTCTGCTGGGCCAAACCCCCGCTGCTGTTGAGCCGCCAGCGAATCATGGGCGTGCCCGAGCGGATCGACGCCCACGGCGAGGTGATTCGCCCGCTGGATGAGACCGCCGCGGCTGCCGCCATCAAGGCGCTGCGGGACGACGGGGTGACCAGCTACGCGGTCAGCCTGCTGTGGTCGGTGGCCGATCCCCGCCATGAGGTCCGCATCGCCGAGCTGATCGTCCAGATCCACCCCGGCGCTCACGTGTCGCTGTCGTCGGCAGTGCCCCGGATCGGCGAATACGAGCGGACCATGACCACGGTGCTCGACGCCAGCACGGCCCCACTGGTGGCCGAGGAGATTCGCACCTTGGCCCATGCCTTGGCCGAACGGGGATTCGCCGGGCACCTGCACGTCATGCAGTCCAGTGGCAGCACCTGTGATGCCGACGGCGGGCTCCGGGCGGTGGAGACCCTGGGATCGGGGCCGGTTGCCGGGCTGTTGGCTTCAGCCGAACTGGTCCAACAATTGGGCCGAAGCGAGGCCATTGCCACCGATGTGGGCGGCACCAGCTTCGACGTCGGCCTGATCACCGGCGGTGAAGCCACCATGGCGACACGCCCCATGATCGGGCGCTGGGCCCTGGCCCATCCGGTGGTGGAGGTGGTGTCGATCGGCACCGGCGGCGGGTCGCTGGCCTGGATCGACCCGGTGCTGGGCAGCTTGCGGGTGGGGCCCCATTCAGCCGGCGCCCAGCCCGGCCCGGCGTGCTACCGCCGAGGAGGAACCGCCCCTACCCTGACCGATGCCGCCGTGACCCTGGGCTACTTAAGCGAGCTAGGCCAGGTGCTGGAGTTGGACCGTTCGGCGGCGGAGCGGGCCTTGAAGGATGCCGTGGCCGCTCCGCTGGGACTGTCGGGGCCCGAAGCCGCCGACGCCGTGGTGGGGGTGGCCTGCTCTCAAATGGCCGACCTCATTCGCCGGGTGACTGTCCAGCGGGGCCACGATCCCGCCGGGTTCACCATGCTGGCCTACGGCGGGGCCGCTCCCCAGTACGCCACCCGATACGCCGCCGAGGTGGGAGTGGCCGAGGTGGTCGTTCCCGCCGCCGCTTCAGTGTTCTCCGCATTGGGCGCGGCCCGCGGCGAACGGCCGGCGCCTGAGCCGGCGGTGCTGGATGATTCGACATCGGAACCGCCAACCATCGGACGTCGGGACGCCTGGTTCGACCGTAAATTCACCTCCTGTCGGGTGTACGACGGGCTGGGGCTGGCGCCAGGCACCCTCCTGGAGGGGCCGGCGTTCATCGACCACCCGTCCACCACCATCGTGCTGCGCCCCGGCGACCGGGCCGAAGTCGACGCCGAGGGCCACACCCACATGTTCCCCGGGCCGCCGTCATGAGTTCGAACCAGTCATCCCCCGGAACTGCACCCCCGCTCGACGCGGCGCTTTTTGAAGTGCTGCGCAATCGGCTATGGGCCATCAACGACGAGGCGGTGGACGCCATCGTGGCCGTGTCGGGGTCGCCCATCGCCACCGAGGGCAACGACTTCAACTCCGGCATATTGACCGCGGCGGGTGAAGTTGCGCTGGCTGGCCCCTACGTGCTGGTCCACGCCGCGGCACTGGGCCAGGTGGTGCGCGACGTCATTAAGCAATTCGGCGGCGATCCCGGCATCGGCCCCGGCGACATGTTCATCACCAACGACACCTATGTGGGCGCTCCCCACCAGCCCGACGTGATGGTGGTGGCCCCCGTGTTCCGGGGCGACCGGCTGATCGCCTGGTGCGGCTCGTGCGTCCACCAGAACGACGTGGGCGGGCCAGTGCCCGGGTCGATCACCGTAGGGGCCTCGTCTATCTATGAGGAGGCGGTGCCCATGGCCCCCTCCCGGATAGTGGAGCGGGGGGAACTGCTAGCCGAGGTGGAGCAGGAATACTTGGGCCGGTCCCGCACCCCGGAATTGAATCGGCTCGACCTTCTGGGCCAGATAGAGGCCAACCGGGTGGTGGATGGTCGGATCAACGGGCTGTGCGATCGCTACGGCAGCGAAACAGTGACCGCGGTGCTCGACGGACTCATCGACCGCACCGAGGCCGCGGTGAGAGACCGGTTGGCGTCGCTGCCGGATGGGCGATGGCGCCACCGAGGACTGGTGGAGCACGACGGCATCGACGACCGGGTGTACGAGATCGGCTTGACCATGACCAAGCAGGGCGACTCCCTGCATCTGGACTTCACCGACGCCAGCCCGCAGGCCCCGGCGCTGATCAACACCAGCCGGGCCATCACCTCCAGCTACGCCATGGCCGCGGTAATGACGGTCTTGGGCTACGGCCTGCCCTGGACGCCGGCCGGGTTCTGGCGAGTCATGAAGGTAGACACCACGCCGGGCACCATCGTGGATTGCCTTTGGCCCGCGGGCATGTCGATGGGGGTGACCGCCGCCGGCCAAGAAGTGCGCACCGCGGTGAACATCTGCCTCAGCCGGATGTTCGACGCCTCTGACGACCCGGACGTGCGAAGTCAGATCCTGGCGTCATGCGTATCGGGGTCGTTTACCCAGACCATCTCGGGAGCCTTCGAAGACGGGCAGGAATTCTCGGCCATGCTCCTCGACGGCCTGCCCGGCGGGTCTGGCGCCCGGTGGGGCGGCGACGGCTCCGACACCGGGGGCTATCTGACCTCCCCGGCCGGACTTTGCACCAACATCGAGACCAACGAGCAGCACTACCCGGTGCTCTACCGCTATCGCCGGGAGCGAACCGACTCGGGCGGGCCCGGCCAGTGGCGAGGCGGCGTGGGCGTGGAACACGCCTACCAGCTGCACCGAGCCGCCGGGACGGTGACCTCCACGGTGTTCGCCCACGGCCAGCAGCCCCCCACCGCCGCAGGGGTGGTCGGCGGAGAGCCTGGCCTGCAGCACACCGGGATATACGAGCGGCCCGGCGGCGCAATTGAGGTGCCGCCCCCCAAACAGGTAGGCGAGCTGGCCCTCGATGACGTGTACGCCAACCTCTGCGGGGGCGGCGGCGGAGTAGGCGACCCCATAGACCGCGACCCTGTTGCAGTAGAGCACGACGTGGCCGAAGGCCTGGTCACCGAAGCCGGTGCTGCCCGCGATTACGGCGTGGTCGTGGGTGACGGGCACGCCACCCAAACGTTGCGTGCCTCGCGCCGTCGAGAGCGCATCGGCCGAGACCCCGCTCTCCCGTTGGAATCTCCCCCCGCTGGTCTACGGCTCAGCTCCACCGTGATCTTGACCGACGGTCAATACCTATGCCGCCGCTGCGGCCATGCCCACGGCTCCACCACCGAGCCGCTGGTCAGCCTGCTGAAATTGGCCCGCTCCCCAGTCGACCAGCGCACCCCCTGGCCCTCAGCCCGCCCCGGCGCCGACCGCTTTGAGCTCCGCCGCCTGTACTGCCCCGCCTGCGCCGTCCAGGTGGACGTTCAAGTCGCCCTTGCCGACGCCCCACTCCTGGAAACCGCCGAATTGATCTAGCCCAAAGCGGTGAAGGCTAACAACAGGAGACCGGTCGAGGACATGAACACGCCGGACACGTCATCAGTCCAGTAGTAGCCGGTTTCCGGCTTGTCCATGATGATGACTGGGACTTCCTGAGCAAACTTGCGTTGGAAACGGCTGTAGCCCTCGTAGCGTTCCTCAAACGTGAGCCCTTGGCGGCCTTGGGTGAGTCCCTGGTCGAATTCGGGGAAGCAGGAATTGGACCAATTGCGACTCCCTGGGAATTGTCCGCACTCCCCATCCGAAGGAGAATCGCCAAAGTAGACGTCATACAAGTAGTCGGGGTCGTCAACTGGGAGTCCCCACGGATTGGCAACCGCATCCCCGCTATACACCGCGCCCACCATCTCTCCGACCTCTACGCACTTGGCAGTGGCCTTGATGCCCACCGCATCCCACATGGCCACCAGAGTCTCGGTGATGAGCACATTCCCCGGCGATGTCGTGCAGAGGGTCTCGAAATCCAATGACCCGCTCAACTCGGCCTCGCACTTTTGCAGTGCTGCGGCCGCTGCGACCGGGTCGTAACCGGGCAGCGCCGCGCTGGGATCGTGCCACGGTGAACCCGGCGCCATGATGGTGCGGTCATAAGCCCTGGTGCCGTCGTACACAATGTCGTTCAGCGTGTCGTAGTCGATGGCGTGGGCCACGGCCACCCGGCACTCTCGGATGTTGAACGGCTCCGTGATGCCGTTGAGCATCCAGTACCCGCCGTGGTTTTCGAACCGGGTGGCGGTGTTGACACCCCTCCGCTTGGCATCACGAAGGTTTACCGGATCGCGGTCGTAGGCGATATCGAGTCGGCCCGCTCTAAAGGAGTTGTACCTCTGGAGCGGCTCGATGATGGGCCTGAAAATCACCCTGTCAAGGTACGGACATCCCTCCCGGAAGTAATACGGGTTTCGCATGAGCACGGCTTGATCGTCTTCGATCCAATACTCGAACACGAAAGGACCAGCACCAGCGCCAACCGGGTTCAACCTGATCCTCTCGTTGAGCCCGGTAACAGGATCTTGGCCGTTTTGGTATGCCGTGGGCGACATCATCCATGCCAGCCCTTGGGCGAAAATCTGAGGAAACGCGGCATTCACGCTGGTTGAGGTCAATTCCAGCGTTAGATCGTCGATCTTCTTGACCGACGCAATTCGCATCGCCGCGGTTCGTGACTGGGAGCCGATTTCCGGTCTCTTGTGGTGCTCAACGTTCCAGATAAAGGCATCAGCATCCAGTGGCGTGCCGTCGGTGAAGCTAATGCCCTTCCGCAGCTTCAGTGTGAACGTCCGATTGTCATCGGTCGTGATGCTCTCGGCCAGACCGGGTATCAATTGGCCGGTGGTTTGGTCTAAATAGAAGAGGGCGTCATACAAAGCGGTCAGTTGCGTAGCACCCAACGCGGCCCCACCTAGGGTGAGGGTGGGATCCCACCCGTTGACCTCGCCGAACATACCGATGGTCAGGGTGCCGCCTCGGGGCCGTTCATCATTGCACTCGGTGGCGATGATGGCGCCGTCAATTCGGCCGGTGTTGCCGGTAGGTACCGACCTGTCAACCGCCTCATCCGGCGGCCCCTCGTCTTCGCCCCGACAGCCATCGGGCACGATCTCGGTGTCGACGTTGAACAGGCAGCGATAGGTATTGAGCAACAACTCCTGTTGAGCGACCAGATTGTCTCTAACCTCGATCTCGATCGCTGTGGGCACACCTTGGAACACGTCTGGCGGGATGGGCCCTCGGGCAGGCTGCCCGCCAACGCAGCCGCCAGGAACTACCCCGATGTCGATGTTGAACAAGCAGCGGTATGAGTTCAGCAACGACTCCTGAGCCGCCACCAACCTGTTTCGGAAGTTGACCTCTTCCAAAATCGACGTTTCCTGCGCCACCGCCCCGCCTGAAAGGGGGGCCACTACGCCGACCAGCAGAACTGCCGCCACCAATACCCTTGCCAGCCTGGGTTTCACGGGCAGCATGCTAGCTCCCGCTCTTCTCCCTACCAGCGGGAGCCGCCGGCGACGGTGATGCACTCGCCGGTGACGAATGAGGCCTCGTCGGAGAGCAGGAAGGCGATCACCGCGGCGGTCTCGTCAGGGTGTTGCAAGCGTTCGAGGGCGATCTTGGAGCGCACCCACTGGCTGCGGTTGCCGCCAGACTGCACCACGGTTTGCTCCAGATAGGGATGGCCGCTTTCGGTAGCGTCGGGGTCGACTCCTAGCGGGCGCACTCCGTTGACCCTGATCTGGTGGGGCGCCAGCTCCATGGCTAGGGCAGCGATCAGACGGTCGACCCCGGCCTTGGCCGCGGCGAATGCCGAAGTGCCGCTGGCCGCGGCCACAGTGGCATACGACGACAGCAGCACAATCGACCCGCCGTTGCCTTGTTCAACCATCTGGCGAGCAGCGGCTTGGGCCACCAAGAACGCTCCGGTCAGGTTCACGTCCATCGATCGCCGCCACGACGCCTCAGTCAGCTCCAGCAACGGCGCCCACCCCATGTCGGGTCCAAGCCCTCCGGCCACGTTGACCACCAGGTCGAGCCTCCCGAACTCGCCGACACACCGCCCCACCACCTCGTTCACCTGATCGGCGTCGGCCACGTCGGCCTCCAATCGCAACGCCGCCTGCCCCTCGGCCTGCACTGCGGCCACCGTGGCGTCCAGGGCCTCCGGGGAAGCGCAGGCCGAATCCGGGTGGCCGACCTCTACCCGGTCGGCACAGGCCACGCTGGCTCCGGCTCGGGCCAGCCGCACCGCCACCGCCCGCCCGATCTCCGGAGGACACGCCGCCCCCATCACCAGCGCCACCTTCCCGGAAAAGTCGTCCATCCCCCCAGCATCCCCTAACTACCCCGCTGGCTTCCACACTAGAGATTGCAGGAAATACCTGTGGTTAGAGATCAAGCAATTCCAGCAGCTCTTGCACACTGATCTCGTGATGGGTTGCGACACTCTTGAGAATGTCCGACAGGGTCTTGGTCTTGATGGGATTGTGCAGGGGGATGACCTCGTGATGCTCCCCACTCAGATGAGTTGTGACGCGCAAATGTGAGCCGCGCTGCCGGGTGGCTGTGTATCCAAGCTTCTTAAGCGCTCTTTGGAGATCGGCCCCGCGCACATCGCGCGGCAGCCTCAAAGAACCAAGACCTCGCCGTGAACAAAGTGCAGGCGAATCAATTCAGGGCGAGCCACTTCCCCGTCGAAATAGCACTCGAAGGCTTCCCGGACGTTTTCGCGGATCTCCTCGATGGTCTCCCCTTGCGTGTGAATTCCGAAACCGATGGCGCTAGCGGAATATCCACCAGCCACTTCATCTTCACTGACCTCGAAGACAATCTCCGTCGCGGGTGACGTCACGGTGGCCAACATACATGGCATGACCTCTCCTTCCAACCAGGTTGCTGCCCACCAGTAGGGTGGCGGGGTGCAGGTGGGGGCGGCGCGGTATCAGATGGCGGGGGGGATCCATCGGATTCCGGTGCCGGGGGCGACCGGGCATCTTTACGCCACGGCCTTTGCGGTGACCGGGCCTGATCCTGCCGCGGCCCTAGAGGACGTGGGTGCAGAGGTCATGGTGTGCTTGCTGACCGACCCGGAGATCGCCATGCGTTATCCCGACTACCCCTCGTGGTTGGCCGGTCCCGCTCCCCACCAGGCCATCCATGTCCCGATGGTCGATCAGGGGGTCACCGGCGACGACGACGTTCGAGAGTTGGTGGACACGATCAACCGGCACCTAGATCAAGGCAGAGGGGTCATGGTCCACTGCGGCGCCGGATATGGCAGAGCCGGGATTGTGTGCATCTCGGTACTCACCTCCCGGGGAATGGACCTCGATCATGCGGTAGCCGCGGTGCGCGCGGCGCGGCCGGCAGCGGGACCCCAGTCCCATTCGCAGGAGGCCCAGATCAGCCGCTTAGCCGTGAGAGGCTAAGCGACCACTGCTCACATACCGCCGGCGATCTTGAAGTCATGGCCGGTGGCGTACGACGAGGCGTCGGACGCGAGGTATAGAGCCAGGCCGATGATCTCGTCGCAGTCGGCCACCCGCTTCATCATGGTGGCCCGCCCCGATCGTTCGGGAAACTCAGGGTCGAACCGCATCGATCCCTTCATCATCTCTGACATGAACGGTCCCGGCACCAGGGAGTTGACCCGCACATTGAGCCCAGCCCACTCGCCGGCCATGGCCCGGGTGAGGTTGTGCAGCGCCGCCTTGCTAGAGGTGTAGATCCCCACCCCCGGGCCGCCGCCGTAAGCCCCCATGGTGGTTACATTGATGATCGACCCTCCGCCAGCCTCGCCCATGCGGGGGGCCACCAAACCGGCCAATCGGATCGGCCCTTTCACGTTTACCGCGTACACCTTGTCGAAGTAGGCCTCGGTGCAGTCGGCCACGGTGACCGGCGCGGGGTTGATGCCCGCGTTGTTGACCAACACGTCGATCCGGCCGAGGTCGCCATACACCCGATCGACCAGCGCGCCGATCTGGTCCCACTCCCCCATGTGGCAGGCGATGCCCCGCACCGATTGGCTGCCCAACTCGTCGTTCAGCTCAGCAGCGGCCTCGTCGCAGCCCTCTTGGCGCCGCCCGGTGATCACAACCTCGGCGCCGGCCATGGCATAGCCCTTGGCAATGGACCGGCCGATGCCCTTGGTGCCCCCGGTGACCACCGCCACCTTCCCTGTCAGGTCGAACAAACTGCTCATAGCCCGATCTTACGAACCGCTCCAGGGCCGACCCTTATGCAGGCGAGCATGGCTGCGGCTATTGGGAGGTCGACTCAGTAGATGCCCAGCTCCAAGCCGGCGGCCAGGGTCATGCCCAGCTCGCGGCAGGCCTCCAGATGGGCATCGGTCAGCTCGCCGGTGGCCACCACCGGCGGGGCCACCGCCTTCCACCCGAGCCCGGTCACCAGGGGCTCCACTGCCCGCACCGCGCCGGTGCCGTCGTTGCCGGCCCTCACGAACAGCCCGTAGGGACGCCCTCGGGTGTGGTCCAAGCAGTCGTAGTACACGGTGTCGAAGAAGTGCTTGAGCGCGCCGCTCATGTAGCCGAAGTTCTCCGGTGTGCCCAGCAGGTAGCCGTCGGCGGCCATCACATCATCGGCGGTGGCTTCCAGCGCGGCTACCTGAACCACCTCCACCCCGTCGATGTCGGGATGGGTGGCCCCGGCTACTACGGCCTCGGTCATGGCTTTGGTCCCCCCGGTCTTGGAGTGGGACACCACCAGCACTCGCACCCAACCGACGGTACTCCTCCGCCGCGAGCGCCCGCGGGTCAGGTGACCGCAGTGCCCACGTCCATGGAAGCGAAACGACGGGTGCTAACCAGCCAGGCGGCCAGAACCACGATGATGCCCGCGCTGATCGACACCGTGATTCGGGGGCCGATCCAGTCGAACAGCGCCCCTTGGATCATGGTGCCGGCGCCAATGGCCAGGTTGATGGCCATCAGGTACAGGGCGATGATCCGTCCCCGCATGGATTCCTCCACCTGGAGTTGGATGACGGTGTTGAGCGTGGACGCGGTAGCGAGATGGCAGCCGCCGAGGATCAGCAGGAACAAGATGGTCATGGCGTACCACGGGGCTAAGCCGAACCCGGCCAGCGCTAGGCCGTAGGCGCTCAGCCCGATGGCCAGCAGTCGGGACCGGGCGGTGAACTGCCCCCTCCCGGCCACCAGCGGGAAGAAGATCACCGATCCGATGCCGGTCCCGGCGGCCAGCAGGCCGAGTTGCCACCCGGTGGTGTTGAACTCCTCTTCGGCGAACACCACGATCAAAAAGATCAGGGGCTGGGCGCAAGTGGCGGTGATGAGCACCGTCTTGAACGCTCTCTTGATGCCAGGCTGGGTTCTCCAGTAGGACAGAACTTCTCGCAGATCGGCGAACACCCTGATGGGTGGCGGATCATCGGGCAGCAGGCGGGGAACCTGGATGAGCAGAACGGTAAACAGCACCGCAAAGAAGGAGACACCGTTGGCGAAGAACACCCAGCCCGGCCCGAAGAATCCCAGCAGCACTCCGCCGAGAGCCGGCCCCACCGCCCGGGTGGCCTGGAATTGGGTCGAGTTGAGGGTGACAGCGTTCAACAACAGCTCCTTGGGCACCAGCTCGGAGATAAAGGCCTGCCAGGCAGGAAGCATGAAGCCGTTGAGAATGCCGTAGCCCCAGGCCAACAGCATGTAGATCACCGGCGAGCGCACCCCCGCCCCCCACAGGGCGGCAAACCCGAAGGCCCCCACGCACAGCAGGCTCTGGGTCACCAGGATGATGCTGCGCCGGGGCACCCGGTCGGCCAGCGGCCCGGCCCACAGATTGGTGAACACGGTCAACATCATCTGGGTGATCGTCACCAGCCCAACCCACGCCCCCCGGTCGGTGATCTCGTCGATCACATAGGCCAGCACCAGGATCTGCATCCACGTCCCGGTGTTGGAAACCAAGGCCCCGAACCAGAACAACCGGAAGTTGCGCAACCGCAGGGCCCGAGTCGAAGCCCGAAACCCCGGTCGATCAGCCACCCAGCGACCCTACTCCCCTTGATATCGGCCAACTTTGCCCCGACAGGAAACCGAACGGTGATACCGTACACTCAATGGGTGAAAGTTCGTTCCGTCCGCCACCGCGGGTTGCGCCAGTTGCTCAGCTACGACAACCCCCGTTTCCTGCCACAAGATCTAACCGATCGAGTGCGCAAAATCCTCACCGCGCTGATCTTGGCTGGCAGCATGGACGACTTCGCGGCCAATGCCCCTCGGGGATGGCGGGTACACAGGCTTTCAGGAGATCGACAGAAACAATGGAGCATCTCAGTATCAAGCAACTGGCGCATCACATTTGAAGAAGAGGACGGTTTTATCGACCGATTGGATTTGGAGGACTACCACTAATGGCACCGAATGAGATCGAGATCAACATGACCCCCTCGCATCCAGGCGACTTCGTTCGCACTGAGATCATCGAGGAACTCAGTTTGAGCGTTACGCAGGCGGCCGAAGTATTGGGGGTTCGCCGAGCAACGCTCTCCGACCTGCTAAACGGGCATGCCGCCCTCTCGCCGGAAATGGCATTGCGGATTGAAAAAGCCTTTGATGTAAGCATGGAGATGCTTCTGCGGATGCAGGCATGGTATGACGCCGCCCTCATGCGAGCCAGAGCCAGCGAGATCGACGTCAGGCGCTACGAACCTGTATGACCATTCGAGTTGGGAGATATCGCAATTGGCAATGACGCCTTCAAATAAGGGCCGGCAAATGATCGAGTCCTTGCTGGGAGCGTGTTCGTGACGACGGTGGTTGAGGTTGACCGCGTCTCGAAGTCCTTTGGTACCCAGTCGGTTTTGAGAGAACTCTCATTCACAATCGAGCAGGGGGAGATCTTCTGCCTGCTCGGCCCGAATGGCGCTGGGAAGACCACCACTCTGGAGATCCTTGAGGGGTTCCTCACCCCTGACGCTGGAACTGTCCGGGTCCTCGGACATGACCCGCTTACTTCTGGTGACACTCTCAGGCGACGCGTCGGCGTCGTGCTTCAAGAAAGTGGATTTCCCAAGTTCTTTCGCGTAGGCGAGATGATCGACACCTGGCGGTCGTATTACGACGAACCGCTGCCCTATGAAGACATACTCGATCTCGTCGGCCTTCGCAGCGACGAGACGAAGTTGGTTCGCAAACTCTCCGGTGGACAGCGCCGCCGACTTGACTTCGCACTGGCCGTTTGCGGGGACCCGGAAGTCATCTTGCTCGACGAGCCGACCACTGGCTTCGACCCTGAGGCACGAGCGCGATGTTGGCAGGCGATCGCGGATCTGCGCGACCTGGGCAAGACCATCTTGCTCACTACCCACTATCTGGATGAGGCCGAGCGCCTTGCTGACCGGATCGCGGTGCTCTTGGACGGCGCTGCCGGTGCGATCGGCAGCACTCAGGAACTGGCCCAACTGGCCAGCCTGGGGATTACGGTCTCCTTTGAGGCACCTGCCACAGAAGCCGAGCAGCTTGCTCGCGAATTCCCTGGGCTTGCTGCAATCGGGGAGGTCGTGGAAGGGCAGATCGACGATGTCCGCTCCCTTATTCGTCGATTAGAGGCGCTCGACGAGCAAGCGTTACAGCGTGCCTACGCCACCCTTCGAGTTCAGCCACCCAGCCTTGAGCAGGCCTACCTCGCGCTGGTCGAAAGGCAACCGGGCCCGACGGTGCCAGCATCACGATGACCACGCTCCTCGTCCGATTGGGCCGCCAAGCGAAGCTTGAACAGCGCGCTTTCTGGCGGAATCCCGACTATGCCTTCTTCACATTCATGCTCCCGCTCTTGCTGCTGGCGTTGCTCGGCACCGTCAACTCGGGCGATGAGATCGGTGATCGAACGGACATCAACGCCATCGATCTGGTGGTGCCCGGAGTGCTCGCTTTCGCGGTAATCGTCTCTGCCTATGCCAATCTGGCCTCCCGTCTAGCTGTTCTAAGGGCAGACGGAGTCTTGAAGAGAATTCGGACCACGCCACTAGATCCGCGGGCGTATCTCATGGCGCAACTCCTCAGCACTTTGGTCACCACCCTGCTGGCCAGTGCAGCAACCCTCATCCTGGGACTCATCGCCTTTGGTGTATCGCCTCGAGCGGAAGGGTCATTGGCACTCGCGCTCGGCCTCGTTCTTGGCATCATTTGTTTCGCCGCTCTCGGCCTCGCACTCAGTTCGGCCATCTCCCATGCCGACGCCGCCGGACCCATCACTCACGCAACCTATCTCCCCCTTGCGCTGGTCTCCGGCGTCTTCGACCCAAGCATCAACATCCCCGGTTGGCTGGAGACTCTTGTGTCCCTCTTCCCCGTCCAAGCCCTAGTCGAGTTCCTGGTCGCGGCCTACGACCCGACAGCCGACGGCATACCCCTCGGAGCCTCATTGGTGCTGGCTATCTGGGGTATCGGTGCCATTGCCATTGCGATGCGGACCTTCAGCTGGGCCCCATCCAGAAAGTAGACCGTCGCCTCCGCGTCGGTAAGCTGCGCTGCCGTGCGAGCTTGGCGTGTTCATCAGTATGGGAGGCCGTCGGAGGCGTTGCGGCTGGACGACATCGACGAGCCGGTGCCGGAGCCGGGCAAGATCCGGGTGGCGCCCACTCGGACGGTGCTGAACTTCAACGAGATCGACGGCTGCCACGGGCGCTACCGCACCGTGAACCCCGAGCTCCCCTACACCTTGGGCATGGAAGTGCTGGGCACTGTTGACGCCGTGGGAGAGGGGACCGAGGAGTGGCTTGGGCGCCGGGTGCATGCCACCGCCGAGAGCGCCTTTGGGGGCTACGCCGACAAGGTGATCTGCCAGCCCGACATGGTGTTCGACGCCCCCGAGTCACTGGACGACACCGAGGCGGCCGCCTTCTTCTTCCCCTTCCACCTGTCCTGGCTGGGCTTACACGAGCGGGGCCAGGTCCAGCCCGGCGAGTGGGTGCTGATCCACGCCGCGGCCGGTGGGGTGGGCTCGGCCGCGGTGCAGCTGGCCGTGGACGCCGGGGCCCGGGTGATCGGCACGGCGGGCAGCGAGGACAAGTGCGAGTTTGTGCGCTCCCTGGGGGCCGAGGCCGCGGTGAACTACCGGGACGGGGACTTCGCCACCGAGGTGCGCGACATCACCGGCGGAGCGGGCGTCGACCTGGTGTTCGACGGGGTGGGCGGCGAGGTCACCGAAGCCTCGCTGAGGTGCATGACCCGGGGCGGGCGGCTGATGATCATCGGTTTCGCCAGCAAGATCGAGGCTGAGGATGCCGTCGGCCTTCCCCCGAGGCTGCTGTGCTTCTCCCAAGTCTCGATCGGAGGGGTGCTGTTGGCCTACAGCAGCAACCCGGCGGTCTACGGCGGCATGGCCGGGTTCAACATCAACCCCCGATCACTGGGCGACCGGATCCACGAGGAGCTCTGTGAGCGGCTGGACGAAGGCCGTATCGCCCCGCTGGTGGGCGGCACCGTGCCCTTCGAGGAGCTGCCCGCCGCGCTGGAGCAGATGGAGGACCGCCTCACCACCGGGCGCATCGTGGTGGTCTGCTGAAAAACGCCCCGGCACGGCCCCGCCGGTGGTCGAATGCCGAGCAAACAAGCCAGAATAGAGGCATGACTGAGCTCGGATATCTCGCCTTCGACGCCGACAACCACTACTACGAGGCCACCGACGCCTTCACCCGCCACATCGACCCCAAGATGGCCAAGCGCTGCATGCAGTGGGCCGACATCGGGGGCAAGCAGCGGCTGATCGTGGCCGGTCGCATCAACCGGTTCATCCCCAACCCCACCTTCGACCCGGTGGCCAAGCCCGGCATCCTCGATGAGTACTTCCGAGCCAAGACCTCGGCCAGCGACATGCGGGAGGCATTCGGCGAGCTCGACCCCATCAGCCCCGCCTACCGCAACCGCGACGCCCGCCTGGCCCTCATGGACTCGCAGGGCCTGGGCGGCTGCTTCATGTTCCCCACCCTGGGGGTGGGCATGGAGGCCTGCCTGGAAGACGACCTCGGCGCCATCACCGCGGCGTTCGGGGCCTTCAACCGCTGGCTCGACGAAGACTGGGGCTTCTCCTACCAGGAGCGCCTGTTCACCGCCCTGTACCTGAGCCTGGTGGATGTGGACTGGGCGCTGGGCGAGCTGGAGTGGGCCATCGGCCGGGGTCTGCGGCTGGTGAACTTCCGGGCCACCTCGGTGCCCGACGGCCACGGCAACTACCGCTCGCTGGGCCATCCCGACCACGACCCGGTGTGGCAGTTCCTCAACGACCACGGCGTGTGCGTGGCCTTCCACTCCGGCGACTCGGGCTACTCGTTCATGAACCACCGCTGGGGTCTCGGCACCGAGACCGAGGCCTTCCGCTACAACCCCCTCCAGAGCCTGCTGTCGCACTCCCCCATCAGCGACACCATGGCCTCGCTTCTGGCCGACGGGGTGCTGGTGCGGTTCCCCAACCTGCGGGTGGCCACCATCGAGACCGGCTCCTATTGGGTGCGGCCCCTCATCCAGAAGCTGGCCAAGACCTACGGCCAGCACCGCTACGCCTTCGACGAGGACCCGGTGGAGACGTTCCGCAACCAGGTGTGGGTGTCGCCCTACTACGAGGACGACCTGCACGAGCTGGCCGGGCTGATCGGCACCGACCACATGCTGTTCGGCTCCGATTATCCCCACGCTGAAGGGCTGGCCGACCCGGTGTCGTTCGTGGACGACCTCGACGGGTTCAGCGACGACGACATCCGCCGCATCATGTGCGACAACGGCGCCGGCCTGTCGCAGCTGGCCGTCTAGCCCACCGGCGAACCCTCATCTCCAACCGAAGGAAACAGCACCATGGCCTGGGATTTTGAGACCGAGCCCGAGTTCCAGGAGCAGCTCGACTGGACCCGGGCTTTTCTGGACGAGCACATCTTGCCGCTGGAAACCATCGATCTGGAGGTGACCGACGAGCAGTGGAAGGCCCTGACCGCGCCGCTGAAGCAACAGGTGAAGGACCGGGGGCTGTGGGCCTGCCATCTCGACCCCGAGCTGGGGGGCCAGGGCTTCGGCCAGGTGAAGCTGGGGTTGATGCACGAGATCCTGGGCCGGTCGTCTATCGCGCCGGCCATCTTTGGCAACAACGCCCCCGATTCAGGCAACGCCGAGCTGTTGGCCATCGGCGGCAACGAGGAGCAGAAGAAACGATGGATGGAGCCGCTGCTGGCCGGAGAGCTGCGCTCGGGGTTCTCCATGACCGAGCCCGACACCGCCGGCTCCGACCCCACGCTTCTGGAGACCAAAGCGGTGCGCGACGGCGACACCTGGGTGATCAATGGCCACAAGTGGTTCACCTCCGGAGGCTCGGGGGCCGACTTCCTCATCGCAATGGTGGTGACCAACCCCGACGTCCACCCCTACCAGGGGTCGTCCATGATCGTGGTGCCCACCGACACCCCCGGCCTGGAGATTGTGCGGGACGTGCCCAACATGCACCACCCCTATCCGGGCCAGTTCGCCCGCCACCCCATGGGCCACTCCGAGGTGATCTACCGAGACGTGCGGGTGCCCGCCGAGAACCTGATCGGCAATCCCGGCGACGGGTTCGTGCTGGCCCAGAAGCGCCTCGGCCCCGGCCGCATCCACCACGCCATGCGCTGGATCGGCCAGTCGCAGCGGGCGCTGGACATGATGTGCGAGCGGGCCCTTTCCCGGTACGCCCACGGGAGCCTGCTGGCCGAGAAGCAGATGGTGCAGGACTTCATCGCCGAGACCCGCATCGACATCGCCTCGGCCCGGCTGCTGTGCCTGCACGCCGCCTGGCACATGGACAAGCACGGATCATCGGCGTCGCGCACCGAGATCGCCATGATCAAGGTGTACGGCACCAAGATGCTCTACAACGCCATCGACCGGTCCATCCAGGTCCACGGCGCTTTGGGCTATTCGGCCGACATGCCCCTGGAGGAGATGTACCGCAACGCCCGGGCCTCCCGGCTGGTGGACGGCGCCGACGAAGTACACAAGGTGTCCATCGCCCGCCGGACCCTCAAGGAGTACGCCGCGGTGGACGGATTTCCCACCGAACACATCCCCACCCGCCGAGCCGCCGCACTCGAGCGCTTCGGCGACCTCCTCGACATCGAGGTCATGAACAGCTAGCCGCTGGCAACCCTCAACTAGGCCCAACGAAGGGGCCAGTAGCCTTTCGGCATGTCCAAGCCGCTGGCACTGCGCTTTCTGCGGTCGGCCAGCGATGCCGGCCAGCTGCCCGAGTCCCGCTGCGAGGTGGCGCTGGTGGGGCGGTCCAACGTGGGCAAGTCGTCGCTTTTGAACGCGGTGGCCAACCGCAAGGGCCTGGCCCGCACCTCCAAGGCCCCGGGGGCCACCCGGCTGCTCAACGTCTTCGAGCTGGAGGGCGAGCCCGGCCGCTGGCTGGTGGACTTGCCCGGCTACGGCTTCGCCAAAGCCCCCAAGGCGCAGCGGGCCGGATGGCAGAAGATGATGGACGGCTACCTGATCGACCGCCCGACCTTGGTAGAGGTGCTGCTGCTAGTGGACGGCCTCATCGGCCCCACACCCCTAGACCTCCAGACCGTGGAATGGTTGGCGCACCACGACGTGCCCCTGCAACCGGTGGCCACCAAAGCGGACAAGGTGAAATCGTCTCAAAGGGGTGCCCGAAAGGCTGAGCTGGCCAAGGGCCTCGGCGTCGCCCCCGGCGACGTCATCTGGACCAGCGCAACCAAAGGCCAGGGCATCCCCGAGCTCCGAGCCGAGATCAGCTCCGCCCTCCGGCTCAACCCCTGAGCGGAAACCCCACCACGGCCACCAGCTCGGCCAAAGCCTCATCGGCATCGACCACTTTGATTGTGGTCATCCCCATAGCCCGAGCCGGCTTGAGGTTCACCCCCAAGTCGTCCAGAAACACACACGCCGAAGGCTCAACGCCGAGCGCTTCACAGGCCATCGTGTAGAACGCCGGATCGGGCTTGCGCACCCCCACCACGGAAGACTCGATCACCACGTCGAACCACCCCATAAGCTCGGCCATCTCCTCCGACCGCTCCGACGACGCCATCGGCGAATAGTTGTTGGTCAACAGCCCCGTCTTCAGCCGCTCCGAACACCGCCGAACCGCCTCAACCACCTCCGGCCGCAACTCCCCGCTCAACCCATTGAGCACCGCCATCCCATCCACCCGATACCCCAGCGCTAGGGCTTCCGCTTCAAACGCGGCGGCGAACTCTTCCAGCCCAATCTCCCCCCGCTCCATCCGCGCCCAAGCATTTGTATCCGGATCAGTCGAATTGATCCGCCGAATCAACCCCTCCGGCAGCCCATTCTCCCGCTCATAAGCCGCAAACCCCTCCCAAGGCCCCACCACAATCACCCCACCCAAATCAAACAAAGCCGCCTCAACCACCGCCCGACCCTACCCAAACTGCCGTTAGGCAGGAAACACCTGACCGACTTGTACAACGTCTAGCCGGTTGACTCCCCAGGTGTGAACGCCTAGTTTCAAGTGCCCTTAGCTGTGGAGGATATGTCGATGGCACCTGAATTCGTGCAACTTAAGCAGATCTCAATGAAGAACCATCCAGTATTGAACGAGGCTTGGCTACACAACCGACTTTCAGAACAGCCAGAACTCCTGGGGCTAGGAGAACTTGATTTAATCACCAGCGAGAAGACCCTGCCTGGAGGGGGTCGGCTTGACCTGCTGTTCGTCGACAGCAATGCCGAGACTCGATATGAAGTAGAAGTTCAACTAGGAGCAACGGACGAATCTCATATTATTCGGACTTTGGAGTATTGGGACATTGAGCGCCGGAGATATCCACAATATGAGCATGTTGCAGTCATTGTAGCTGAGAAGATAACCAGTCGTTTCTTCAATGTCATAAGCCTATTCAACGGATTTATCCCAATTGTGGCGATTCAAGCAAAGGCATTAGATTTAGGCAACAACCAGATCACTCTTGATTTCGCCACTGTGCTTGATCATACCTCTTTAGCTCGCGAGGAAGATGAATCAGATTTCCCTGCAGATAGGACATACTGGGAGGACAAGGCAACTCCAAAAACACTTGAATTAGTAGATCATCTGTTCTCAATTGTCCAAGAGATCGATCCCGGAATAGCATTAAAGTACAACAAGCATTATATTGGTCTTGCAAGAAACGGAATCGCTGCGAACTACATATCCTTCAAACCCATGAAGCAACTAGTGAGAGTCCGTGCAAGAAGGCTAGGCCATTCTGACATAGAAGACATTGAAGAACAGCTTGATTCCTCCCCAATCGATTATGACACCTTTGGTCCCAATAGCAGCTACGATTACAAATTCGAAATTAGGGAGATGCCTGATGGACAAGTACGCGAACTGTTGAAAGATCTATTTTTACGAATCCATCGCAGGTGGAACTAGTTGTACGCCCACGGCATATATGCCACAAGAACTGACATATTCAGGCAGGTATTGCCAAGGATCAGTTCCCCGCCGCCCCTATCGCTCAAATCCGCAGCCTACTCAAAAGCAGTGACAGTTTCGGCAACAACCCTTTGACTCGCTGACTAGTTGGCCTCAGAATCCGGGGGCATCGATGACTCGTCTGGCCCTTGGTGCTTGTTCCGCCGATGGGCGGGTCCCTGAGGCATGAGATTCTCAGGCTTGCTATAGAAGGCGTGCTCTTCTTCCGGGGTCACAGCAGAACCTTAGATCAACACGAGAGAACTTTGAATCACGCCGGGTTTGGTAGAGGCTGTTTTTTGTGTGTGTCCGCCGGGTCGGCGGTTCGGGTTTGATTGTAGTAGGCGTTCTCGTGGGCGGCGGGGGTGGTGTACGCGTATCGGCCTTCGAGTAGCTGGCCGTGGCTGC
>JAJEIJ010000018.1:0-3963 GCA_022827725.1 Acidimicrobiia bacterium | reverse complement strand
TCAGCGCATCGGCGTACTGCTCATGCGTAGAGAACGCCGCGTTGAGGGCGTTCTGTCGGGCAACCGCCTCACGGCGGGTGAACGGCAGCGAGCAGATGTCGGCCACGCCGTCGCCGTCGCTGTCGAACGCATAGGTGGTGGGACCGCCCAGGCTCAGGTTGGTGCAGTAATTCGGGCCGGTGATCACCCCAGAAAAGAACCGTTCGGACTTCACGGGGTCGACCGGTGCCGGCAGGGGCGATGTTTCCCGCTCGGCCCGACCGCAGACGTCTCCGGCCAAATCATCCTCAGTGTCGCCCAGATCAACAGGGGCAGTGGCGCAGGTGCCCTGCGTGGACTCGTCGTCTTCGGTGTCAGCTTTGTCGAGCATGCCGTGGAGCGCGGCGATCAACAGGTCGGGGTTGAGAACTGCCAGCGTCTCCAAGGCATTCTGGCGGGCTACTGCCGCCCGGCGGGAACCCCTTATTGAGCAGATGTCGGCCACACCGTCGCCATCGGCGTCGAACGGGTAGGTCTGGGGGCCGCCCAGGCTCAAGTTGGCGCAAAAGTCGGGACCATCGACTGCCCCGGAGAAAAACCCATTGACCACGGTGACAGCCACAGTGGCGCTGTCCTTCGCATGGTCTTGGTCGCCTGCGACGCCCGATGACACGGTCAGCTCGAAAGTAAGCTTGACGCTGTCGAACTCGCCGAGTTCAGGAGCGTCGAAATAGGGAAAGCGCCCGTCAGCGCCTTTCAACCTCCCGCCGGCGGTGGGGTGGTAAGTGCCGTCGGAGTCGGGGAACCACTCTCCCGTCACAAATCCCTGCTGCTCCTCAGCAGGGGTAACCGGAATTCGCTCCTCGGTGCGGGGGACTGTCTCAATTCCCTTGTACGTCCACGAATAGGCGACTCTGGAAAGGGTATCGGCGCTGACAAGCCCGGAGCTGACTGCACCCCAAAGGCGCACGAAGTCGCCGGTGGGCACTTTCCGGGGCGGGCCGGGCATTGCCCTGAGGTCGTCGTCGCCGTCGTGGATGGTCACCTTCACCACATCGGTGGCCGGCACTCCCCAGCGGTCGGTCACCTCGAACTCCAAGTACACCTCGTACTGGGTGCCTTCTGTGACCTCGGGCAGGTCGAAAGAAGCGGTCGAGGTGGCCGACCCGCGCAGACTCAAGCGGGGTCCCTTGAAGACCTTGTCGAGCGGCTCGCCTGCACTGTCCTTCACCTGGCCCCATTGGAAGACGACAGGGTCGCCGTCGGGGTCAAAGCCCACACCTCGCAGCACTACCTCGCCACTGGGAGGGTCGTCCTCCGGCCAGCCGCCGTTGGCACCGTCGGGGGTGTCGATTCCGCCGTCGGGAGCTGTTACCTGAGCGCTGGGCCTCTGGTTGACCGCCACCACCAGTACAATCTCTGCCTCGCCGCTGCGGCCTGCTGGATCGGCGACCACCACCTTGACCGTGAACGCAGCACCCTGCTCGGTATCTGCCGGGGCGGTGAAGACAGCCCGGGAAGTGGCACCGGGCTGGTTGGCGGGGCTGGCGACCACCCCGGCTCCCGACCATGTGTGGGAGAGCTGGCTGCTGCGGCCCCGCCCGTCGGCGCTCCCGGTGGCGGTAAGGGTCAAGCCGGCTTCGGCTGCGTCGGGCGAGACGACATAGCGGTTCTTTCCTGCTGCTTGCACGCCTTCTCGTTTGCCATTCTCGGTGGTCGCCGACGGGTCAGACTCGGGATGGCCCACCTCCACCTCGGGGTCGGCGGGATGGTCGCGGATCACAATCTTGACCAGCTCCCTGGCGGTACGGCCGAAACTGTCGGTGACCGTGAGGGTGTAGAACACGAAATAGGGGTCGGCCGCGTCTCCCTGCGTGTAGGGAAGAAGCGCCACTGTCTCAGCTTCTCCGGGGGTGTCGGGATCTTCGTCGGTGCTCAGTGAATACTCTCCGTCGATGTCGCCCGGCAGCGAGTCGGTGACGCTTTGCACGGGACTTGCATACAATCGCTTCCAAGAGAAGGCGCTCTTGGGCAATACATCTCCACCGTTACCGGCGAAACCGATGGCGACTATCTCCAGCAGAGAGCCGTCTCGGATGTGCCACTCGTTGTCGGCATTGCCATTCTCGCCGGGGGCGTCAATCACCCCTTCCAAGGGGTATCGCTCGGCATTTTCATCGACCACGTCGTTCTGGTTGTCGTCGTAGCCTTCTAGCTCGTCGGGGTCTGGGAGATGTGCGAATACCGCGATATCCACCCTTGGCCCCAATTCCAACTTGTAAACCACCGTGTCGCTGGCGGTGGCAGTTGGGGTGCCGCGATCAGTTACCGTCAGCTTGAACTCGATCGAGTACCCGTACTTTTCAGCCAACTCCTCGCGGGGAAGTTCAAATGTCGCTTCGGCCTGATCGGAATTGGCAATGCTGAGCCACTGGTATTCTTGAGTGAGCACCTCCCATTTGTAGGTGGCGATTCCGCCGTCTGGATCAGGGTCGAAACTCCTGGAACCGTCGAGTTCGACGGTTGCCACCTGTGTTTGCGAATCCACAGTCAGATTGCCGACTTCAGCCACCGCAACCGGCGCTATCTGGCGGCTCTGAGCCGCAGATGTCGAACCGGGAACGGCCACCGCCAGCAGACAAGCGAGCAGACCTGTCATTGCAGTAATCAGATTGCGCAAAGGAGTTCTCCTCATTTTGCAGCCCGCAGCTACCCCTCTTGGCTCCAAGCCAAATAGTACATTGCATCGGCTGAACGCCACCAGCAGACGCTTTAGGGCTCTCGTTGCGCTGGGCATCCGAAAGAGCAGCCCAAAACAGCACGCTCGCCACCAACGCCAGCAGTGTCCCGAGCGCGAGCAAGGACCTGCGACGACCAGCAGCACTCCCGCCGTGAATCAGTCCCGACATATGCAGCCTGGTCAACGGCCCTGTGAGGAGACGTCGTTGTTGTCAGTGTGACTAGCGCGTATGCAACTAGCGCCGTTATGTCCACAGCCGGTCTACTGGCAGGGTCAGGATGCGGTCGGTTGGCCGTGACGGGTACTTGCCCAAATGGAGCATGACGCCGGCGGCGAAGCGGTCCCCCAAGGCGTCTCGAAGGGTTCGCAAGCCGCTGATGTGCTTGTTCTTGACGGCGCCGGCCTTGACCTCGATGGCAACCACTGTTCCATCTCTTCGCTCGACCACCACATCTACTTCCACTCCATCATGGGTGCGCCAGTGGCCTATGGCGGCGATGTTATCCATCCACGATGCCTGTTTGAAGATCTCGCCCACCACAAAGGTCTCCAGCAAGTGGCCGAACTGCTCTCGATCAGTGGGATTGCGCGACGACAGCTTGGTGTCGGACAGCCCCAATATGTGGGCAGCCAGCCCCGGGTCAACCGCGTGCAACTTGGGCCGCGCCGTAGCTCGCGCCCTCAATGTGGTGCCCCAAGCGGGCAGGCGGCGTATGAGGTACACCGCTTCGAGGAGCTTGGTGTAGCCCTCAGCGGTGCTGGGGCTCAGGTTGGCGGCCTGCCCCACTTTGGTCACGTTGAGCACTTGGCCGGTCTGGGCCATCAGATGTCCGAAGAGCTTTGGCAGTGCGTCACGCTGACGGATGTAGGCCAGTGCTCGAACATCGCGCTCAAGTGTGAGTTCCACATACCAGGTAAAAGATATTGTTGGGGAAATGGAGGGTATGTTATCGGGAAATTGGAGCCTGAAATACTGTGAAATCCGAGGGTATTTCATCGGGAAATCCGAGGATGAAACACTCGGCCAGCTTCTGAACGAGTTCCGCAGGACATGCGGAACCATGTCTGCACCCAATCCCAACAGCATCTTCGACATTTCGGCAGATTCGGCAGAGGGGTTGATCTCTAGCTGCGCCGTTCATTCGTTTCCCCCTCGAAGAGGAGCTTGGAGGGGGAAACGAACAAATGCCATGTAGCAGCTGTTCTCCCAGACGCGGAGTGGCCCCGCCCCGGGGGCCCGGCCC
>JAJEIJ010000028.1:0-96641 GCA_022827725.1 Acidimicrobiia bacterium | reverse complement strand
CTCTGCGTTTCTCTCACAGCGCCCTGAGATTGGACGACGAGGATGCCCTGCTGCTCGCTCAGGCCGACCCCGCCGCCGCAGCCTGAGAGGCACTCGTGTTGCAGAAGTGACCGCCACAACCCGACCGGTTAGCGTGGGCCGGGTAAGCCCATAACTCGATGATCGGTTATATTTTCAGTCACCAAAGTGTTAGATAAGAATCTCCTGAACAGTTATGTAACGAGTTGGCGGCGCGGCCGAGTCCCAGCCGACGAGAGCAGAGCGTTGTGATCGGACCAGCGCGGCATCCATATCCGGGTTACCGGCCTCGTGTGTGCGAGGCCGAGATAGACGACGCGCTGGCGCGGCGCGGCGCGGTGTTGATCGAGGGAGTTCGCTGGTGCGGCAAGACATGGGCGGCTCTGCGTTTCTCTCACAGCGCCCTGAGATTGGACGACGAGGATGCCCTGCTGCTCGCTCAGGCCGACCCCGCCGCAGCGCTGGCGGGTGAGACACCCAGGCTGGTGGACGAGTGGCAGAACGCGCCGCATTTGTGGAACCGGATCCGACGCGAGTGCGACGAGCGGGCCCAACCGGGGCAGTTCATCTTGACGGGCTCCGCGTCGCCGGGCGAGGACATCACCCGCCACACGGGCACAGGCCGTATCGCCCGTGTGACATTGCGACCGATGTCGCTCTTCGAAAGCGGTGCATCCGACGGTGCTGTCTCGCTCAAAGGCCTGTTCGAGGGAGATATGGCGTCGCGCATGCCCCGCGAGGACATCGGGCTGAGGGACATCGCATCGTTGATCTGCGTCGGAGGCTGGCCCGCGAACCTCGATGTTGAGGAGGGCAGGGCTCGGCGATCGGCCCGCGATCACCTCACCGAATCGGTTCTTGTCGATGTGCCCGAAGCCTCAAGGGTCCGGCACCGCCGCGAGACAATGCTCGCACTGGCGCGCTCGGTGGCCCGCAACGTGGCCACCGAGGCGCGCACTTCGAGGCTGCTCAGCGACATGGACCCCGGCAACGGTGAGAGCCCCATCGCACGGCAGACCGCAGCGGCGTGCCTGGAGGCGCTGCGACGCATCTTCTTACTAGAAGACCAACCAGCGTGGCCCGCTCACCTCAGATCACGCGCCGTGCTGCGCAAGTCGCCCAAGCGCCATTTCGTCGACCCATCATTGGCCGCAGCCGCACTCGCAGCGTCGCCCGACCGGCTGCTGCGCGATGCCAAGACCCTCGGATTCCTGTTCGAATCGCTCGTTGTCCGCGACCTGCGCGTCTACAGCGCCCCCCAGCAAGCATCGGTATACCACTACAGAGACAGCGACAATCTCGAAGTCGACACCGTCGTCTCCCGAGACGACGGCACATGGCTCGCAGCCGAAGTCAAGCTCAGCCACCGCCCCGACAGCGTCGACGCAGCGGCCGCAAGTCTGCTCCGCCTGCGCGACAAAGTCAGCGCCGCACTCAGAACCGAACTCGCCGCACTCGTCGTAATAACCGCCCGGGGCACCGCATACCGCCGCCCCGACGGCGTCTGCGTCACCCCCATCACATCGCTGGGCCCCTGAGAAGTGCCCGCCGCCGCAGCCTGAGAGGCACTCGTGTTGCAGAAGTACCCGCCTTGGGGTCACTCCAGCTTGGCCAGGTCCACATCCTGGCTGTCGATCAGCTGGGGCGCGCCGTCTGCGAACTCGACTATCAGGAATCGGCCGAACGTGGGATCGCCCACCTCGTTTAGCGCAAGCGGCCCCGACACTCCGTCGTAGTCGATGTCGACCCCGGCTTCGAGCAGCCCGGCGCACTCGCGGTAGTCGAAGCACTTCTGGCCGCCGCTGGTCACCGCCCCCACCTGCTCTATGATCGCCGGGCCGCTGGTGGTGCCCGCGGCAAGGGCGGCCAGCGCCAGCACCACCACGCAGTCATAGGCCTGGCCGCCGTAGATCACGTTGCCGTCGGCCAAGTCGATGAGGCGCTGGCTGAACTCGCTGCTGCCCCCTGCGGCGGCGGCCACCAGCCCGTCGATCACGTTGGGGTTGTCGGGGTCCACCGCCGCGGCCAGATTCACGTCGTAGAGACCGTCGGAGCTGTACATCGCGGTGGGGGGAATGCCCGCCTCCAGCAGCCCCCGCACAATCTGGGCCCCTTCGGCGAACGTAACCAGCACCACCGCGTCGGGCGACATGGCCTCGACCGCCTCGACCGTGGGGTCGTAGCTGGTGGCGTCCTCGTCATAGACGAACACCTCGGCGTTCACCCCGAGCGCCTCCAAGTTCTCCTCCATGAGCTGCGACAGGGCGTTGCCCCAATCGTCGGCCCGGGCCGGTATGGCCACGTTGGTGGCGCCGTCGGCAGCCACGATTCCGGCCAGGATCAGCGACACCGCCTGGTCGGGCGGCACGGTGCGGAAGTAGTAGGCGGCATTGGCCTGGGTGGAGAACGACGGCGACGTGTTGGAAGGGGAGCATTGCGGGATCTGGGCGTCATAGAGCATCTGGATGAACGACTGCGACACCCCCGAGGCCGATGCGCCCACTATGACGTGCGCGCCCTCCCCCAGCAGGCGGCTCACCGCCTCAGGGGCCACATCGGGGTCGGTGGCGGAGTCTGCCGCCAGCAGGCGCACCCGGCCGCCGGCCTCCTGGATGTCGCCGATGGCCAGTTCCACCCCGATGATCATGGGCGACGACAGCGTGGACAGCATTCCGGTCTCGGGCAGGATGCGGCCAATCACCAACTCGAAGTCGCTAGCCGCGGTATGGGACAAATTCACGTCGTGGCCGGCGATTTCCGTCGGCTCGCCGTCGATGTACTCAAGGACCAGATACCGGCCGAAAGTGGGGTCGCCCACCTCGTTCAGCTCCAATGGGCCGGACACGCCGTCGTAGTCGATGTCGACGCCTTGGGAGACCAGCTCCGCGCACTCGGCGTAGCTGAAGCACTTCTGGCCCCCTCCGGTCACGTTTTGGACCTCACCGATAATCGCCGTGCCGTCGGTGGTCCCTGCGGCCAAAGCCGCCAGCGCGAGCACCACCACGCAGTCGTAGGCCTGCCCGCCATAGAGCACGCTGCCGTCTGTGAGCTCGCCCAGGCGGGCGTTGTACTCTGAACCGCCGCCGATCGCGGTCAACATCATGCCGTCGATCACGTTGGGGTTGGACGGATCAACCTTCTCGGGGAGATCGAGGTCGAAAAGCGCGTCGGTGGCGTATACAGCCGTAGGGGGCACGCCGGCCTCCAGAACACTCCTGATGATCTGCGCCCCTTCGGAAAAGGCCAGGATCACCACGGTGTCGGCCCCTATGGACAATGCCGCGGTCACTGTGGAGTCGAAGCTGGAGGCGTCCTCGTCGTAGGAGAAGATCTGGGAGCTCAGGCCTATGCCGTCGAAGCTCTCTTTGAGCAGCTCGGCCAGCGAATTTCCCCAATCATCCGCCCGGGCCACAATCGACACGTTCGTCGCCCCGCCCTCGGCCACCACATTGGCCAGCAGCGGAGCAACCCCCACATCCGGGGCCACCGTTCGGAAGTAGTAGCCGGCGTTGGCCTGAGTGGAGAACGAGGTGGACGTATTCGACGGCGCGCACTGCGGTATCTGGGCGTCGTACAGGGTCTGGATGAAAGACTGCGACACACCAGATGCCGATGCGCCCACGATGACATCGGCACCCTCACCCAACAGGCGATTGACGGTTTCCGGCGCCACATCGGGATCGGTGGCGGAATCGCCGGTAAGCAGCCGGACATTGCCCCCTGCTGCCCGGATGTCGTTCACCGCCAGTTCGACGCTGGCGATCAAGGGCACCCCGAAGAACGCCAGCGACCCGGTCTCGGGCATCACCGAGCCGATGACCAGCTCGAGGCCGGCCGAATCGACGGGCTGAGCGTCGCCCTCGGAAACATCCGCGCCCTGCTCCGACTCGACAGGCTGACTGCCGCCGCCGCTGCCGCATGCCGCCGCCACCAGGGAAACCAGCACTGCGGCCCAGATCCAACGCATCGATCGCATGGCCGGAATTATCGCACTCGGCACTACTGAAGTCGGGACAGCAAGGCGCCGAGCGGAGCGACCATGCCGGTGTAGAAGGGGCCGAACTCGGCGTAGCGGGCCGACGCCTCGTCGTAGCGCATGGTGTACACCACCTCTTTGAGGTCGTCGGGGTGCTCGCAGAACAGGGTTACCCCCCACTCGTAGTCGTCGATGCCGGTGGAGCCGGTGATGAGCTGCAACACCCGTCCGGCGAAAGTGCGCCCGGTGGCACCATGCTCGTACATCAGCTCTCGGCGGCGCTCGAAGGACAGCTCGTACCAGTTCTGGTCGGGGTTGCGGCGCTTGGACATGGGATAGAAGCACCATGCCGGCTTCCCCTCGGGAGGCAGCTTGGGGTACAGCCGGGCCTGCTGGGTCTCTTGGGGAAGCCCTGCCGCATACTCCGACAGCTCGGTGAGCGACACATAGGAGTCTGCGATGTCGAGCCCGCCCTGGCGCAGCCTGGTCTGGAGGTCCCGCAGGCGCCAAAGGTCGGCGTGCAGGGCCATGAACGCGATGTCGGCCTTGTGGCCCAGCACGGCCACCGTGACCACCTGGACGCCTTGGGCTTCAGCATCTCTGACCGCAGCGGTGATGGCTTCGGGCGCCGCCGCCGGGCCGAGCTTGCCGAACAAGTGGAGCACGCCGATCCCGATCGACGGCTCAACCGGTGAGGCGCTATCGGCTGAATGGTCGCTCATCGGGAGCTGAGCCTCCTACTGGGGCACATCGATGTCTTGGATTCTGATCACTTGGAAGGCGCCGTCGCGCACTTGGGCAACGCCGAAACGGCCCACCGAGATGTCGCCAACCTCATCGAGGTCCAGCGGTCCCGACACTCCGTCATAGTCAATGTCTACTCCTTGTGCCATCAGAGCGGCGCACTCGCCGTAATCGAAGCACTTCGTGCCATAGCGGGTAACGTTCTGCACTTCGGCGAGAATGTCTGGGCCTTCCGTGGTGCCTGCGGCCAGCGAGGCCAGGGCCAGCACAACGACGCAGTCGTATGCCTGGCCGCCGAAGACCACGTTCCCGCCGACGAGTTCCGACAGCCTCTCGTTGAACTCGATGCTGCCCGAGGCGGCATACACCGTGAAACCGTCGAGCAGCTCCGGATTGCCCGGGCTCACAATCGACGGGAGCTCCACATCGAACATGCCCGCACCGCCGTGCATCGCGCTGGGCGGCACGCCGGCCTCCAGCAGACTCCGCAAAATCTGCGCTCCCTCCGCGAACGCGAGGATGACGACGGTATCGGCCCCCATAGAGCGCACCGACTCTGCGATGTCCTGGAAGTTGACCGCATCCTGGGAGAAAACCACCACTTCGGAGGCCACGTTCAGCTCTTCCAGGCTTTCGGCCAGCAGTTCCGACAGCGACTGCCCCCAGTCATCGCCCCGCGCCAAAATGGCCACATTCGTCCCGCCGCCGCGTGCGATGTTGTCGGCTATGACCGGAGCGTCGGCTCGGGTGGTCGTGACCGTGCGAAAGAAGAACTCGGCGTTCTGCTGAGTGCTGAAGGCCGCCGACGTGTTCGACGCCGCACACTGGGCGATCTGGGATTCATAGAGGGTTTGAATTATCCCCTGGGACACTCCCGAGGCCGCTGCCCCGATGATTGCATCGGCACCCTCGCCCAGCAACCGGTTGACGGTTTCTATGGCGATATCGGGATCGGTACCGGAGTCACCGGCCAGAATCTCCACTCGGCCACCGGCGGCCCGCACGTCTTCCACCCCGAGACGCACGCCGGTGCTCTCGGGCGGGTACAGGAAGCTGAGCGATCCTGTTTCCGGCAGCACCACACCGATCACCAGTTCAGGGGCGTCGGCCAAGAAGTCCGCTGCCCCATCAGACTGCGGCGCCTCTTGCGGCTCAGCCGGGGAGCGCTCCTCGCTCGAGCGGTCAGAACTGCCGCAGGCCGAGGTGATCAGCCCCGCAGCCAAGAGGAGGGCGACAGCTCCGACGAGCCGTCGTTGCATAACCCCCACCCGCAAATGATCAGTCGCCGAAACCGTTCACCAGCACGGCGAAATGGCGGCTGGTAGCGTCGTGGCGCTTGCCGACCACCGCCTGGTACGCCTCCGATTCCCACACCTCGCGGGCCTTCTCCTTGGAGTCGAACTTGAGCACTACCGTCTGGTGGCCGGCGGTGTCGCCCTCGACCACCTCCGACTCGGTGTCGAAGGCAACCAGCTCAGCGCCGTCGCCGATGCCCAGGGCGCCGGCCGCGCCCTGCATGTACTCCCCGTACTGCTCGGGGTTGTCCACCTGATAGTTGACGATGATGTAAGCAGCCATGGCCCACTTCTAGCAGACCGCATCAGCCCCGGACGAAGGGGAACGTTGAAGTGCCCGAAGCGCCGCCGGGGATGCAGATCAGCTTCGCGTGAACAGGAAGGCGCCACCGGGATGGCCGCCGCCGGTGCTGACCACCGCCACTTCGGCACCGTCCACCTGACGTCCGCCCCCGTGGCCCCGGAGCTGGGTCACCGCCTCGTGCAGGAACCCGTAGCCGTGCAGCCGGCCAGCCGAGAGCTGGCCCCCGTGGGGGTTGAGCGGGATCTCCCCGTCGCGGGCAATGCGGGTGCCGCCCTCCACGAATGCCGCCCCTTCGCCCTTGCCGCAGAACCCCAGGCCCTCCAGCCACGACAGGGCATTGAAGCTGAACCCGTCGTAGAGCAGGGCCACGTCCACGTCGGCGGGCTTCAAATCGGTGCGGCTCCACAGATGGGCCGAGGGGCCGTCCACCATGGGCTCGTGCAAAAGCGTCCCCTGGTCCCACGACATCCGCTCGCGCATCTGGGTGCCCACCGCCTCCACCAGCACCGGGCGGTGAGGGCCGTCGGCCGCGGCATCCACCGCCGACACCACCAGGGCGGTGGAGCCGTCGCAGGGCACGTCGCAGTCGAACAGGCCGAACGGCGTGGTGATGATGCGGGCGTCCAGGTAGTCGTCGATGGTCATGGGCTCCTGGTAGACGGCCACCGGGTTGTGGGCCGCGCCGGCCCGCTCGGTCACCGGAATCCATCCCAGCTGCTCCCGGGTGGCGCCGTAGCGGTGGAAGTAGTGGCTGGCCATGAGCGCGATCCAGTTGCCCGCCGACATGGCCCCGTAGGGCAGCCGCCACTCCATCTCCCCGGAGATGCGGGCTCCTCCGCCCACGCCGGTGTTCTGGCGATTGCCCCAGGCGATCGACGTGGTCTCCCACACGGTGCGGTAGCACAGCACATGGCGGCATAGCCCCGCCGCCACCGCCAGCATGGCGTTGACCACCGCGCCGCTCTGGCCGGGAGTCTCCATGGTGCCGCAGAACCAGGTGGGGGCGATTCCCAGGGCGTCGGCCACGGGGTATATCCCCCCCTCGGAGTGGCCGCCGTCTTTGGCGCCGCCGCCGGGATAGGTGGACAGCCCGTCGATGTCGCCCATGGTGAGCCCGGCGTCGGCCACCGCAGCCTGGCACGCGTCCACCGCCAGGCCCATGGGATCGCGCCCCAGCCGCCGACCCACCTCCGAGAGCCCGATCCCGGAGATGGCCGCCTTCGACTCAAACTTGTCGGAAACAGGCATGGCCCGCACCGGCGCTGGGACGGGCTCGGGGTACTCGTCCGCCTCAACCACCGGCTCGCCCGTGGGGGCGAATACCGGCAGCCACAAGTCCTTGTGCTGCTCGAAGCGCACCGACACCGGCAGGCCGATCACCACGTCTTCGGGCTCGGCGTCCACGATGAGGGTGGTGAGCCGCACCAAGGGGTCCTCCTCGATGGCCACCAGCCCGATCACATAGGGAACCTCCATGTCGGGCAGCCACGGCTGGTAGTTCACGGTGACCCCCACCACCGTGGCCCGCCCCGACACCTCCCTGATCTCGGGGGGCTCCCCGCAACCCGGGCACACCACCCCGGGGGGATGGAGATAGCGTTCGCTGTCCTCGCAATACTGGAAGCGCAGCACGCCGTCGGCCCCCGCGGTCCAGAAGAACTCGTTCTCTGGCGTGAGCTTGGGCAGGGGGCGCATGCCCAGGATTCTTACCCAGGCGGGGAGTAGAAGTTGAGTTGGCCGTCGCGGACGAAGCCGGCCAGGCCCAACCCGGCTGCCGCCGCCGTCTCCACCGCCAGAGCAGAGGGGGCGCTCACCGCCACCAACACGGCGAATCCCGCGGCCCACGCCTTCTGCACCATCTCGAACGACGCCCGGCCGCTCACGAACAGGCCTTGACCGGAGGCGGGCAGGTCGCCGTCGAGCAGCATCCGGCCCACCACCTTGTCCACCGCGTTGTGGCGGCCGATGTCCTCGCGCACCAGGGTGGGCTGGCCATCGACCGTGAAAGCGGCCGCGGCGTGGACTCCCCCGGTGGCGCCGAACAGGTCTTGAAAGGCCCGCACCCGTTCGGGGACTTCAGCCAAGACATCGGTGGATATGGGCGTTTCGCTGGGCGGCAGCGGGCTCAGCCGTTCCCGGAGCAACTCAATGCTCTCCGCCCCGCACAGCCCGCAAGACGAGGTGGTGAGCCCCAGACGAGGGGTGGCCGGGGGGGCGCCGTCGGTCTCCACTGTCACCAGGTTGAACTCGGTGTCGGCGGCCGGCTCGGTGGCGCAGTAGCGGATGGAGGTCACCGAGGCGCCGCCCAGGAGCCCCTCGGTGAAACAGAACCCGGCGGCCAACTCGAAGTCGTGCCCTGGGGTACGCATGGTGGTGGTGACGGTCACGCTGTCGAGTTGGACAGTGAGCGGTTCCTCCACCACCAGCTCGTCGGGGCGCCGGTGCTCCTCGGACCCATCCCAATGGCGCACCAGCACCCGCTGGGACCGCCCCCGGGTCATGACAGCCGATACATCTCAGAAACTACGTGGTGCTGGAGCTCCAGCCCCATGGCCGCCATGGCCACCGAGGAGTACAGCACCTCGCCTTCCACCCAGAAGCGTCGCTCGGTGGCAGTCACCGGCTTGGCGGAGCCGGTGCCCAGCACCGCATTGGACGCCAGCTGGATGCTCTTATCCTCGACTGTTCCTTCCAACAGCTCGGCGATGCCCGACGGCTGCACCAGAACCAACTCCACTCGTCCGCCTTCTTGGGGACGCAGATACCCGGCCTCAGCGTGCAGGGGAAGCCCGGAGCCGGTGTCTTTGGTCTTCTGCGTATAGCCCACAAACGGCTTGCCCGCGTGGGTGAAGGAAACCTCCTCGGCATAGGAGAAATCCTCGATGGTGGGATACACCCCCGTGCCGGTGCCCTGCCACGTTCCCAACAGGAACGCCAGCGGCGCGCACACCGGATGAAGCTCGGCCATACAACGACGTTACCGCCGTTGCCTGTGTTCCTGGGCTTAGAAGTCCATGTCGGGCATGCCGCCAGGCATCCCGCCGTTCTCATCGGGCTTGTCAGCTACGACGGCCTCAGTGGTCAAGAACAGACCGGCGATGGAGCCGGCGTTCTGGAGCGCCGAGCGGGTGACCTTGGCCGCATCGATGATCCCGGCCGTGAGCAGGTCTTCGTACTCGCCGGTGGCCGCGTTCAGCCCAGAGTTGCCCTCCAGATTGCGGACCCGCTCGACGATCACGCCGCCCTCTAGACCGGCATTGACCGCGATCTGGGCCAGCGGGCCTTCCAGAGCCTTGGCCACGATGCGAGCCCCGGTGGCCTCATCGTCGGCCGACAGGCTGTCGGCTGCGCTGTGTACCGCGTCTTGGGCTCGCAGCAGGGTGACTCCCCCGCCGGCAACCACGCCCTCTTCGATGGCCGCCTTGGTGGTGCTCACCGCGTCCTCTATGCGGTGCTTCTTCTCCTTGAGCTCCACCTCGGTGGCGGCGCCCACCTTGAGCACAGCAACACCGCCCGACAGCTTGGCCAGGCGCTCTTGCAGCTTCTCCCGGTCGTAGTCGGAGTCGGTGTTGTCGATCTCGCCCTTGATCTGGGAGATCCGGCCCTCCACATCGCTGCGGTCGCCGGCACCCTCCACGATCGTGGTCTCGTCTTTGGTGATGACGATCTTGCGGGCCCGGCCCAGCAGGTCGAGCGTGGTGTTCTCCAGCTTGAGGCCCACCTCTTCGCTGATCACCTGGCCGGCGGTCAAGATGGCCATGTCTTGGAGCATGGCCTTGCGGCGGTCGCCGAAGCCGGGGGCCTTCACCGCGGTGGAGTTGAAGGTGCCCCGGATCTTGTTCACCACCAGGGTGGCCAGGGCCTCGCCCTCCACATCCTCAGCGATGATCAACAGCGGCTTGCCCGCCTGCATCACCTTCTCCAGCACCGGCACGATGTCGCGCACGGCGGTGATCTTCGATCCCACGAACAGGATGTAGGGCTCGTCCAGCACGGCTTCCATCCGCTCGGCGTCGGTCACGAAGTAGGGGGAGATGTAGCCCTTGTCGAAGCGCATGCCCTCGGTGAAGTCCAGCTCCAGGCCAAAGGTCTGCGACTCCTCCACGGTGACCACGCCGTCTTTGCCCACCTTGTCGATGGCTTCGGAGATCAGCTCGCCGATCTCTGGGTCGGCGGCGGAGATGGCGGCCACGTTTGAGATCTGGCCCTTGTCGGAGGACACGTCCACCGACTGCGAGTGGATGGCCTCGACTGCGGCCTCCACCCCGGCCTCGATGCCCTTCTTGATGGACATGGGGTTGGCCCCGGCGGCCACGTTCCGCAGCCCCTCTCGCACCATCGACCAGGCCAGCACAGTGGCGGTGGTGGTTCCGTCGCCGGCCACGTCGTCGGTTTTCTTGGCCACCTCTTTGACCAGCTCAGCGCCGATCTTCTCGTAGGGGTCCTCCAGCTCGATCTCCTTGGCGATGGACACGCCGTCGTTGGTGATCGTGGGAGCGCCCCACTTCTTCTCCAGAACCACGTTGCGGCCCTTGGGGCCGAGCGTGACCCGCACAGCATCGGCCAGCTGGTTCATTCCCGACTCCAGCGCACGCCGGGCCTGCTCATCAAATGAGATGATCTTGGGCATCCTCGAATACTCCCTTTTGAGATCTCAGCCCCCGCCCGATTGGCGTGGTGCCGATTGTTGTCGTAAAGGCTTTTAGCACTCTCGATATGAGACTGCTAAAGGTTACCGAGGAGTCTGTGAAACGCCAAACTCAAGAGTTGCGCAGGGCCGATAAGCCGCCCGACGCTCAGCCCCCGGCCACCGCCGGCACTATTGCCACCGTCTGGCCGTCGGGCACCGACGTGGCCAATCCGTCGGCAAACCGCACGTCATCGTCGTCCACGAACACGTTCACATACCGGTGCAGCCCCCCCTGCTCGTCGATCAGGCGATCCTTGAAGCCGGGGTGGGTGGCATCCAGAGAGGCGATCACGTCGTGGACGGTGCTGCCCTCAACGGTGACCTCGCTGGCCCCTCCCGACAGGGGGCGAAGGGTGGTCGGTATCCGGACGGTCACGCTCATGGGCCATGATGCTATTCGGATGAAGCTCTGGAAACGACTTGAGAGCCTCAGATGAAGGCTCAAGAGCGACTCGGGAGCCAGGGGTGGGCGTGACCGGGCGACGGAGATTCGCGGCCGGGGAGTTCACGGCTGCCGACCTCGTCGAACAGAAAGGGTCGACGACAGTGTCGGTCTGTCTGCCCGCCCGCAACGAGGAGGCCACGGTGGGAGCCATCGTGGAAGTGGTCCGCAACGAGCTCATGGACAAGCTGGGCTTGGTGGACGAGGTGATCGTGATGGACGACCACTCCACCGACCGCACCGCCGCGGTGGCCAAGGACGCGGGGGCCACGGTGGTGGCGTGCTCTGACGTGCTCGACCACCTGGGCAACCAGCCCGGCAAGGGCGAGACGCTGTGGAAGTCCCTCTACATATCCACTGGCGACATCGTGGTGTGGTGCGACAGCGACGTGGCCAACTTCGGCCCCCATTTCATTACTGGCCTGCTGGGGCCATTGCTCATCGACAACACCATCGGATACTGCAAGGGCTTCTACCACCGCCCGGTGGGGGCCGACCAGCGGGGTGGGGGCCGCACAACCGAGCTGGTGGCCCGGCCGCTCATCGCACTGCTGTTCCCGGAACTCGGCGACATCATCCAGCCTCTGGCCGGGGAGTATGCCGGGAGGAGGGAGATCCTGGAGCGGGTGCCGTTCGTCCAGGGGTATGGGGTGGAGATGGGGCTGCTCATCGACGTTTGCCGGTTGGCGGGCTACGACGCCATCGCCCAGGTTGATCTGGGCACCCGCGTCCACCGCAATCGGCCCCTGCACGAGCTTTCGTCCCAAGCCACCGAGGTCATGCAGGTGGCCCTGCACCGGGCCGACCGCACCTTGGTGAATACTGCGATCACGCTGCGTCGCCCTGGATTCGGCGACACTGAGATCACTATGCAGGAGCGCCCTCCCCTCGTGGAGGTCACCGGCTACTTCCGCCAGGCGCGCTGACCGCCCGGCCCGACTACGGGCCCAAGTGCTCCAGAACCACCCTGCCCACCAACCCGACCGTGTCGGACATGGCCTCCTCGGCCCCGAACCGCTCGCTGAGGCTGACGAGCTCTCCACCGGCGGGGGTGGCTTCCCCGTCTACCCGTCCGACGATGGTCAGCACCGGCACCCCCGCAGCCGCCGCCATCTCGCCCACCCCGCCCACCACTTTCCCCTGAAGCGATGTGGCGTCCAGGGCACCCTCGCCGGTGACCACCAAGTCGGCCTGCTCGATGCGGTCGTAGAGGTCGACCTCTTCGGCCAACAGCTCAAAGCCGTTGCACAGCTCGGCGCCCACGCACGCCAAGCCTCCGGCCAGACCGCCCGCCGCCCCCGAGCCTTCCAGATTGCCCACTTCGACGCCGTAAGTCTCTGCATATACCTGGCTGAGCCGCTCCAGGCGCCGGCGCAGCAGCTCCACCTGAGATGCACTGGCCCCCTTCTGGGGCCCGAACAGCTCCGCGGCATCGGTGAAGCGGGTTCTAACGTCACATGCCACGGCCAGGTCCACTCCCTTCAGCCGTTGCGTCGGGTACAGCGCTCGCAGCGCGCCCAAGCCTCCATCTGTGGTGGCCGAACCCCCCACGCCCACCAGCACCCGCCGGGCGCCGCGCTCCAACGCAGCCTCTATGAGCTCCCCGGTTCCATAGGTGGTGGCCCCCAAGGGATCGTTCCCCTCGGCCCCGCCCACCAAGGCCAGCCCAGACGCCTGGGCCATCTCGATCACCGCGGTATGGCGATGGAGGCGCCACGAGGCCTCCACCGAATCGCCCAAGGGGCCCGTCACGGTGGTGGCCCGGTTGGCCCCGCCCACAACCTCCAGTGTGCCTTCGCCTCCGTCGGCCATCGGAGCGGCATCGGCAGTGGCCCCCGACTGCTCGGCAGCCTGGACAACTGCCCGGGCAACTTGGGCGGCAGTGGCCGTCCCCCGGAATTTGTCGGGGGCGGCAACGATGTGCATTCGGCCCGCTAGCCGGGGCGCTGGGCGAGGCTGTCGGGTCCGATCAGAACCAGGACGTAGGCGTTGCCCAAGGTATCGATGGTGATGCCCCCTGGAGGAGGATCGGGCATCGGGAAGAGCGGCTTCTCGCTTTCGCCCAGCAGCCTGGCGACGCACAGGGCGTCCACCTCGTAGCCGGCTCGATAGTAGAAGGCCGAGTTCACCTGGGGAGTGGCGTTCCGGGGGGGCAGCGTTATGTAGTTGGCGGTGTTCAACTCACCCGAGAGCCGACCGGCTGCCCCTCCGACGTCGGTGCCGTTGGCCACCATAACGCTGATGGTGGACGGATCGCGGCACTCCAGTTCTTCCTCATCCAGTGCGGGAGCAGTCTCCTGGGGCTCATCAGCGGGCGGGACGGTCGCCTCCTCGGTCTCCTCGGGGACGGGAGCCGCGGTGGGGGCCGCTTCGCCATCCCCCGACGGGGTCTCGGCCGGTTCTGGAATCTCCTCTGCCTCCATCGTCGCCGTAGGCGTCGGCTGGGCCGCTGCCGGCTCGGAGTCGTCTTCGTCATCGAGGCCGCGGGCCAGCACGAAGGCGCCTGCGGCAATCAGGGCAAGAACCAGCACAACCCCCTTGAGGGCCATCTGATTGTTGGGGGCTCGGTTCGACTCCATAGTGCCTCTGGCTCCGGACTGTTACGGCGACGGTTGGCGGCCAACCGAGGGCTGGCCGAACTTCGACCGTCTGCGGCGATCGCGCAATCGCCGCAGACGCCGCACGACCATGGGGTCGTACGCCATTGCATCTGCCTCTTCCAATAGTTCGTTCAGCAGCTGGTAGTACCGGGTTGTGGAAAGCTCGAAGCGCTCGCGAATCGCAGCCTCCTTCGACCCGGTCTCCTGCCACCAGGTGCGCTCAAAATCCAAGATCGCCCGATCTCTTCTCGTGAGAGCCATTCCACAAGCGTTACCCACCACTAGGCGCTATTCAAGCACCCTCCCCAAACCGCACCCCTTATGCTCTTGAGGGGAGGTCCGAGGAGCCTCCCAATTCAACGCCCGAGTAGCTTTCCCAAGCTCTCGGCAATTCAACGCCCGAGTAGCTCAGTCGGCAGAGCAGCTGTCTTGTAAACAGCAGGTCGCAGGTTCGATTCCTGTCTCGGGCTCTTTGTGATGTCACAGACAGGCTCGCGCCCTCGCGATTCCATTCGCATGGCAAACAAGGAAGTTCTGATCATCGCCGGCCCGAACGGCGCCGGAAAGACGACCTTCGCGTTCAGATATTTGCGCATCAAGGATCAAGGTCTGCCGTTCGTGAATGCCGACCTCATCGCGTCCGGCCTCGCACCTGTCGGAGGGCGCAATGCCGATGTGGCCGCGGGCCGGCTGATGCTGGCCGAGATCGACGGGCTCGCGGCGGAGGGTCGCAGCTTCGCATTCGAGACAACCCTGGCCGGGCGCGGCTATCTGCGTCGGATCGACAAGTGGCGGGGCAGCGGCTACCAGGTGATTCTTCTGTTCCTTTCGTTGCGATCTCCCGAGGATGCCATTGAGCGGGTCCGGCAGCGGGTCGGTCAGGGCGGCCATCACGTTCCCGACGAAGCTGTGCGGCGCCGCTTCGACGCCGGTCTCAAGAACCTGCGCGAACTGTATGCCGACAGGGTTGATGACTGGATTCTCTTCGACAACAATGGTCTTGTTCCCAGAGTCGTCGAGCGGGGGTGAGTTCCCAGTGGTCACCGAACCCGGACAAGTCCAAGTAAACGGTCAGCATGGTTCGTCGCGTGACGACGAATGGCTCGAGGACGTGCTGGAGGCGCTGCGGATGGCGGCTAAGGACGCCCATCTCAAGGCCTACCAGACAGGCACGGGGGTGGTGTACCGCCGTAACGGCAAGATGGGCGTGTACCCACCTGACCCTGACATGTACGAGGACCTGATCCCGGCCCAGTTCGAGGACAGCTACGAGATCTGACGCTCCCGTCGCACTCGTCGGGCTTGAAACCCCTGGTGCCGTCCACGCTGTTGGCGATCAGGCTGGTGGTGAGTGGTCGGCTGCCGTGGATGTGCACGATGCGGTGCCCTGGGCTTGGTACTCCACGTCGTAGGCGGTGCAGGAGGTGAGCCCGGCCCGCCGAGCTGGGCGGTTGGAAGTTCTGGACGCAATCGCCGTCTAGCCTCAGCGTTGTTATCGGAGAGGAGTTCCAGTGGCAGAGGAACCGGCCTGGTCGATCGGGATAGAGGAGGAGTACCTCCTTGTTGAGCGGGAGAGCGGGGAGCTCATCACCGAGCAGCCGCCCGGAATCCTGGAAACGGTGACCAACCTGCACCACGGTCTCGTCGCCAGGGAGCTGTTCAGCTCGCAGCTCGAGATCGGCACCGGCATCTGCACCGACTTCAAGCATCTGCGGGCCGACATCGGACTCCTGCGCCTTGCGGTCACCGAGGCCGCGGCCGAATACGGACTGGCGCCCATCGCGGCCTCTTCCCACCCGTTCGCTCGCCCGCACGAGCAGAAGGTGACCGAAGGAGAGCGATATCAGGCTCTGGCTGATGATCTCCAAGGCGTGTCGCGGGGGCTGGTCATCTCCGGCCTGCACGTTCACGTCGGCATCGAAGACCCCGACCTGCGGGTAGACCTGATGAACCAGGTCTCCTACTTCCTGCCCCACCTGCTGGCCCTTTCCACCTCATCGCCGTTCTGGGAGGGCCGCAACACCGGTCTCAAGAGCTACCGCATGGCGGTGTTCCGGTCGCTGCCCCGCACGGGGCTGCCGGAGAAGTTCGACTCGTGGGCCGAGTACCGGCGCCACGTGGACGTGCTGGTGCAGGCCGGGGTCATCGAGGACTCCACCAAGGTGTGGTGGGACATCCGCCCGTCGGAGCGCTACCCCACTCTTGAGATGCGGGTCACCGACCTGCCCACGAGGATGGAGGACACGGTTGCCGTGGCCGCCATGTACGTGTGCTTGCTGCGGATGCTGTGGAGGCTCAAGCTGGAGAATCGCCGGTGGCGCAGCTACGCCAACTTCCTCGTGGCGGAGAACCTGTGGCGGGCCGAGCGCTACGGAATCACCGACCGCCTCATCGACTTCGGCAAAGGCGAGATGGTGCCGGTGCCCGACCTGGTGGAGGAGATGATCGAATTGGTCCGCCCCGACGCCGAAGCCCTCGACTGCGTGTCGCAAATCGAGCACACCCGGACCATCTGCAAGCAGGGCACCTCAGCCGACCGCCAGGTGGCCGTCTACCGCGAGGCAATAGGGAACGGCGCCACCAACGAAGAAGCGCTCCACGCCGTCGTTCAAACCCTTATCGCCGACACCATCGCCCCACCCCAGACCTAGCAGTCGGCCTGGCGGTGGCGGGCTACTTCGAAGCAGCCAATGGCGGTGGCGGCCGCTGCGTTGAGGGAGCTGAGGTGGCCCGACAGGGGGATGGTGGCCACCACGTCGCAGCGCTGGCGGGAGAGGCGGGACAGGCCTCGGCCTTCGCTGCCCACTACCAAGGCCACGGCTTCGGCTGCCACGCTTATCTCGTACACCGATGTGGGGGCGGCCACGTCTAGGCCCACCGTCCATACCCCTAACTCAGCCAGGCGGGCCAGCGCGTTGGGGATGCCGGGCACGACCGCCATGGGCACGTGCTCGATGGCCCCGGCGGCTGCTTTGGCCGCGGCGGGGGTGATGTGGGCCGAGCGGTGGCGTCCCAGCACCGCGCCGGTGACCCCGGCGCACTCGGCGGTGCGCAGGGCGGCCCCCACGTTGCCCGGATCGGTGACCCCGTCGAGCACCAGCAAGAACGGGGGGCGGCCATCGGAGGGGCGGGCCAACTCCTCCAGGTCGTGCTCGGCCAGGGGGGCGGCCCGGGCGATTACGCCCTGAGGGGCCTCGGTGTTGGCCATCGACTCGAACTTGGACCGGGCCACTTCTTTCACAGGCACCCGCAGCTCGGTGGCCAGCTCCACGATCTGAGCTAGTGCTCCGGTTTGGTTCTGCCCAGTAGCAATCACAACCTCGTGCGCCGGGCGGGTGCCGGCTAGCAGCAGCTCCCGCACCGCTTGGCGGCCCTCCACCCGATCGCCGCCTAAGCCCGCCCGCTGGCGGCGGCTGCGCGGGTGGTCGCCGGGCGGTCGGCCTTTGCCGTGACCCTTGTTGGCACCCTTGCCCGAGCCACCGCCCCGGCCTCGCCGGTTGCCGCCTCTCGGGCCCTGTGCGCTCACTGGCGTTCGATCAGCGCCACCGCCCAGCAGGCCAGGCCCTCGCCGCGTCCCAGCGCTCCCATGGCCTCGGCCCGCTTGCCCTTGACCGTTACGGGGCCCCCGACCACATCGCTGAGCCGGACTTGCATCTCATCCCGCCGGGGGGCGATGCGGGGGGCCTCGGCCACCACGGTGCAGTCGGCGTTCACCACCCTCCAGCCCTTGTCGGCCAGCCGAGCCACCGCGTCGGCGAGCAGCCCAATGCTGTCGGCCCCGGCCCACTTGGCGTCGGTGTCGGGGAAGAGCACGCCGATGTCACCCAAGCCCGCTGCGCTCAACAGGGCGTCGGTCACCGCGTGGGCCACGGCATCGCCGTCGCTGTGGCCCACCAGACCCGGGACTCCCTCAAACCGCACCCCGCCCAAGATCAATACCCGGTCGGGGTCGTCGCTGAACCGGTGGGTATCGAACCCGTGGCCGACTCGCATCTCCCCGCTCATGTCGCCAACCATGCCTCGGCGGCGGCCAAGTCGTCGGGGTGGGTGATCTTGATATTGCGGGGATGGCCCTCCACTGCGACTACGCCATAGCCGGTCGCCTCCACCAGGCTGGCATCGTCGGTGGCCTCGGCGGCGTCGGCATGGGCCGCCCGCAACAGCTCGGCCTGAAAGGCCTGCGGGGTCTGTACCGCTTGCAGCGTGCTGCGGTCCACCGCTCCCCCGTCCACGCTGCGGATGGTATCGGTTACCGGCACCACCGGTACCGCCCCGGCGGCACCTGATCGCACCTCGTCGATGACTCTTTGGTACACATCGGCGCCAGCTAGCGGGCGGGCCGCGTCGTGGACGCAGACAATGGCCGCGTCGTGGGGCACCGCGGCCAACCCGTTGCGAACCGAGGCGGCGCGGCTCGCCCCACCGGCCACCACCGTGGTGGCGGCCAACCGGGCTGATTCGGCGCTCACGTCATCGGCGGGAACCACCACGACCACCCCGTCGCTCACCTGGGCGGCCACAGCCACGCTGCGGTCCACCACTCGGGCGCCGGCCAGTTCCAGGTACTGCTTGGCGCCGCCGAAGCGGGTGCCCGAGCCGGCGGCCACGATCACCGTCCAAACCGAGAGCCGGTCCGTCATCGCCGCCGGGCCTCTACTCGCTCAGGAACTCGATGACCCGAGCCCAGGCGTCGGCCGCATCATCGGGCCGGTGGGCGAGGCGGACCGGATCGTGGACAAAACCGTGATCGGCCCCCTCATAGGACACGACCACCGCACCAGCCGCCCCCAGTGCGGCCACGTCGTCGGGCGGCGTGAACGGGTCTTCGGTGCCGATGATCGCCAAGAGCGGGCACGGCTCTCCTGCGGCCAACAGATCGAGCGGCTCCCCCTGGCCAGGGCCCTTCCAGTGCTCGGGCAGGCGGATCATCCCGTAGAAGGCGGCCGCCCGGTGGAACCGCCCGGTGGCTGCGGCCTTGATGGTGTACATGCCGCCCATGCAGAACCCGGTGAGCACCACCGTTTCGCACTCGGTGGCGTCGGCCGCAGCCAGCACGTCGGCCAGCACCTCGTCGTCCACCAGCTCGCGAACTGCGGCCATCCGCTCCTCGGCCACCAGGTGTTCTCGGCCGGCGAGAACCTGGGGAGCGCACACCGTCCATCCCTGCTCAGCGACCAGGCGGGCCACGTGATCGTCGAACAGGGGCCGCAACCCCATCAGGTCGGGAATCAGCACCAGTCCCCGGTTGGCATCGGCGACTGGAACCAGCTCAGCCGGCGTTCCCGTCGACAACTCGATGCGCATAGCCCTTGTTTAGCCCACCGGCAGTGCGCGACGGGAGCAGAGATGGGAGCATTGGGGCATGGCTCATCCGCATTTGGAGCTCACGGCCCGGCCTCGGCGCAATCGGCGTACTCCGGCAATCCGGGACATGGTGCGCGAGACCGAGCTCAGCCCCGCCCATTTCGTGCTGCCCCTGTTCGTACACCGGGGCCCCGATGAGCCCATCGACTCGATGCCCGGCGTACACCGCTGGAGCGTCGACGGTCTGGTGGGCGAGGTTGGACGGGCCGCTGATCTGGGGGTCCGGGCGGTGGTGCTGTTCGAGGCCGCCCCCGACGAATTGAAGACCCCGGCCGGCGATGAGGCGTGGAACCCCGATGGGCTCATCCCCCAGACCATCGGGGCCATCAAGGCCCACCACCCCGACACGGTGGTGATGACCGATGTAGCCCTCGACCCCTACAACAGCGACGGCCACGACGGCATCGTGGCCCCCGACGGCACCATCGTCAACGACGAGACCGTCGAGGTGCTGTGCCGCCAGGCTCTGACCCACGCCGACGCCGGGGCCGACATCGTGGCCCCCAGCGACATGATGGACGGCCGGGTGGGGGCCATCCGGGAGACGCTCGACCACCACGGCCACACCGAGGTGGGCATCTGCGCCTACACCGCCAAGTACGCCTCCTCGTTCTTCGGGCCGTTCCGGGGAGCGCTCGACTCGGCGCCCCGCTCCGGCGACAAGAAGACCTACCAGATGGACCCGGCCAACAGCCGCGAGGCCCTACGGGAGATGGAGCTGGACATCGCCGAGGGCGCCGACATGGTCATGGTCAAGCCGGCCGGACCCTACCTAGACGTGGTGAGGCGCTTCGCCGATGCCTCAGTGGTGCCAGTGGCCGCCTACCAGGTGAGCGGCGAGTACCTCATGGTCAAAGCAGCCGCAGCATCGGGATGGCTGGACGAGCAGGCCATCATCACCGAGACCCTGTGCGGCATCCGTCGAGCCGGCGCCGACGTCATCTTGACCTACTTCGCGGTGCAGGCCGCCCAGATTCTCAGCTAGCCGACCGGGCTCTGGCTCAACCGACCGGGCTACGAAGAAACAGCCGACCGGGCTCCGAGTCAGGAGCGGGGCCGGCGACGGAAGAAGTCGGAGAAGCCCGTCACCACCGCGTGGCCCGGGGCCTCGCCCTCTTCGGGGCGAGCATCGGCCAGAAGGGCGGTGGACATCCCCAATGCCTGGGCGGCGTCGAGGCTCTCAACCCTCACATCCACCAGCAGCGCGTTCTCGTAGGGAACCGACGTTGTCCGGCGCAGAGCCTCGTAGATTCCGGGAGCGGGCAAGCACACGCCGACATCGCTGCTCACGATCCAGGTGTCAACGCCGGTGATGTCGTGCCTTTCTCTCAGCTCGGTGGACCACGAGGCGATGTCATTGGTCAAACAGGCCACCGGCAGGTCCCGGCGACCCATCTCAGCCATGAAGTCCCGAACCCCGGATCTCACGGTGTACTGGCCCAAGAACTGCTCGGTGAGCTCGTCGGGGTCGTCGTCCAAACCGATCCCGGCCCACAATTCCACCGGGGATATCCGGCCGAGTGCCGCCTGGTGGTGGAGCTGCTCCACATCTTCCTCATCCACTTCAAGGCCTCTTTCGGCCGCGAAAGAAGCCAGAAGCCGGGCCGGCTCCTCGATTGGCTCGAACAGCACCCCGAGGGGGTTCAGCACCACCAGCCGCAGCCGCCTCTGGGGAGGCTGTGCCGCAGTGGGACCTGTGGCCCGAATCATCGACTCCTGAGTGAGGGTTGGGTCGGTGCTGCGGTCTCGGGCCCTGCGCTCCAGAAGATACCCGGCCACCGCGATCAGCACCGACAAGCCCACCAGCGCAAACGCGGCCCAGGCCACCCACCGCAGGGTCACCGCGGTAACGCTCTCCTCTTGGGCCGTCATCTCGATTCTCTCTGCACCCTGCCCGAGCTGCAATTCCACCTGCTCCTCCGCGCCCACCGGCAGATCCAGAACAACTCGCACCGTCACCCCCGCCAGTGCAGCCGCCACATCGGGTATCGGCTCGCCGAAAGGCTCGCCGCCCAGTCGATCGGTGAGCTCGGGATCGGTGAACAGGTCGAGTCCGTCTGACAGGTCCACCACGCCGGTCACCCGATAGTCGGTCTGGGCGAAGGAGGTGTCGCGCTCAAACGTGAAGTCGCGGAATACCTCTTCTGAGCCGAAGATCTCGGCCAGCACCGACTCGAGTTGGTGGATCGACCCGAAGGGCTTCGAGGCGGAGAAGCTTGTGCGGCCCTCATCGTCGATGCGGGGGTCGTTGTACGACCAGCCCGAAGCCGGGTTTTCGATGTCCTCGGTCAATAGCAGCGATGTGATGTCGTCGGTCTGCGCCATGGCCTCCTGGTCGAGCGCCACGTCTACCGTGACCACCCCGGAGCCGTCCTCGTTGAAGCCGATGCCCACCTCGATGTCCACCTGGCAAGCGGTCAGCGCGACAATCAGCGCCAGCAGAGGCACCGCTGTGCGCAATCGCTTAAGCCTGCTGACCATTGAGGGCAGGCTAGCCCGCCGCCTCGCAGCCCCCCTGCGAACCCCTCCGGGCATGTCGATTATGCGCCGGCCAGTTCTTCCACCGGGGGTGGTTCGAACCCCTCGACCGCCCGGAACCGGATCCGCTCCGCGCCGGGCTCGTCGGGGTCGTCTTCAGCGTCCACCAGAATCGTCTCGCCGGCCCGGAACTCCTTCCACAAGAGCCGCTCCGACAGCGGGTCTTCCACTAGCCGCTGGATGGCCCGGCGCAGCGGTCGAGCCCCCAACGTGGGGTCGTAGCCCCGAAGGGCCAAAAGCACCTTGGCCGACTCGGTGAGCTCCAGCCCGATGCCCTGGGCTTCGAGCTGGTTCTGCAACCGCTTGATCATCAAGTCGACGATCCGGGTCACCTCTTCCCGAGTGAGCTCGTGGAACACGATGACCTCGTCGATGCGGTTCAAGAACTCGGGGCGGAAGTGGTCCTTGAGCGCATCGGTGACCTTCTCCTTCATGCGCTCATAGGTGATGGCCTCATCGGCCTTGGTGAACCCCAGGTTGGCCTTGCGCAGGTTCTGGGTGCCCAGGTTGGAGGTCATGATCAAAACGGTGTTGCGGAAGTCCACCGACCGGCCCTGGCTGTCGGTGAGGCGGCCCTCTTCCAGGATCTGCAAAAGGGTGTTGAACACATCGGGATGGGCCTTTTCGATCTCGTCGAACAGGACGACTGAGAACGGCTTGCGGCGCACCGCCTCGGTGAGCTGCCCGCCCTCCTCATAGCCGACGTAGCCCGGAGGCGAGCCCACCAGCCGGCTGACGGTGTGCTTCTCCATGTACTCCGACATGTCCAGGGCGATAAGCGCCTGCTCGTCGCCGAACAGGAACTCGGCCAGCGTCTTGGCCAGCTCGGTCTTGCCCACTCCCGACGGGCCCAAGAAGATGAACGACCCGCTGGGCCGCTTGGGGTCTTTGAGCCCGGCCCGGGTGCGGCGGATGGCCTGCGACACCGCCTTGATGGAGTCCTCTTGGCCCACAACCCGCTTGTGCAGCTCGTCTTCCATGCGCAGGAGCTTGGCCGTCTCCTCCTCGGTGAGCTTGTAGACGGGAATGCCGGTCCAGATGGACAGCACCTCGGCCACCGCCTCCTCGTCCACCTCGTCGAACAGATCCACGCCCTTAGCCCGGATCTCCTCTTCCATCTGCTCCTTGCCGGCCAGCAGCTCCTTCTCCTGGTCCCGCAGCCGTCCGGCCTCTTCGAAGTCCTGGTGCTCCACCGCGCTCTTCTTCTGGGCCACAACCTGGGAGAGCTGGGTCTCGAAGTCCATGTACTCGGTGGGGGTGTCCATCCGCTTGATGCGCAGGCGGGAGCCGGCCTCGTCGATGAGGTCGATGGCCTTGTCGGGAAGGTGGCGGTCGGAGATGTAGCGGTCGGCCAGGTTGGCCGACGCCACGAGGGCCTGATCGGTGATGGTCACCCGGTGGTGGGCCTCGTAGCGGTCCCTCAGCCCCTTGAGGATCTCGATGGTGTGGGCGATGGTGGGCTCGTCCACCTTCACCGGCTGGAACCGGCGCTCCAGCGCGGAGTCCTTCTCCAGGTGCTTGCGATACTCATCCAGGGTGGTGGCCCCGATGGTCTGGAGCTCGCCCCGGGCCAGCATGGGCTTGAGGATGGAGGCGGCGTCGATGGCTCCCTCAGCCGCGCCCGCACCCACCAGGGTGTGCAGCTCGTCGATGAACAAGATGATGTCGCCCCGGGTCTTGATCTCCTTGAGCACCTTCTTGAGGCGCTCCTCGAAGTCGCCCCGATAGCGGGACCCAGCCACCAGCGCACCCAGGTCGAGGGTGTAGAGCTGCTTGTTGCGGATGGTCTCGGGCACGTCGTCGGCCGCGATCTTCTGGGCCAGACCCTCAACGATGGCGGTCTTGCCCACACCGGGCTCGCCCACCAGCACCGGGTTGTTCTTGGTGCGCCGAGACAGCACCTGCATCACCCGCTCAGTTTCCCGCTGCCGGCCGATCACCGGGTCGAGCCCGCTGTCTTTGGCCAGCTTGGTGAGGTTGCGACCGAACTGGTCGAGCACCAGCGAGCCTGAACCGGTCTCGCCGCGGTCGCCGGGAGAGGTGGTGGCCTTGTCCGGCGATCCCGAGCCCTGAGGGCCGCCGTAGCCCGACAGGAGCTGGATCACCTGCTGGCGGACGCGCGAAAGGTCGGCACCCAGCTTCACCAGCACCTGGGCGGCAACCCCCTCGCCCTCTCTGATCAGGCCCAGCAGGATGTGCTCGGTGCCGATGTAGTTGTGGCCGAGCTGCAATGCCTCCCGCAGCGACAGTTCCAGCACCTTCTTGGCCCGGGGGGTGAACGGGATGTGGCCCGACGGCGACGACCCGCCCTGGCCGATGATCTCCTCAACCTGGTTGCGCACCGCCTCCAGGGAGATGCCCAGCGACTCCAGCGATTTAGCCGCCACGCCCTCGCCCTCGTGGATCAGGCCCAGCAGGATGTGCTCGGTGCCGATGTAGTTGTGGTGGAGCAGGCGCGCTTCTTCCTGGGCCAGCACAACAACCCGGCGGGCACGATCTGTGAATCTCTCGAACACGGCAAACTCCCGATAGAGGGCTCAACTCTGAGTGTAACCATCCCACCCTCGCATTTTGTTCCTGAAGCCCCAACCGCTTCTCTGACCGGCCAATTCGATGCCGGTTCTGGATGGGGGAAACATCCGATGGCGCCACTACGCTTGCTCCGTGGTTCGCAGCCCCCTCGACCTGATTCCCACCATGGCGCGCGACCTCGAACGGCTGGAGCTGCGCCTAGAAGGCTCGGTGCAAACCCAAGACCCGTTCCTCACCGAAGTGGCCAGCCATCTCATTCGGGCGGGGGGCAAGCGGGTTCGACCGGGGTTCGTGATCGCTTCGGCGGCCATCTCCCAGAATCAGCCGGTGCCGGCCGCCGATGACGTGCTCACCGGCGGTGTGGCGGTGGAGTTGGTCCATCTGGGATCGCTGTACCACGACGACGTTATGGACGAGGCCCAGGTACGACGCAACGTGGCCAGCGTGAACGCCAAGTGGGGCAACCTTCGGGCCATCCTGGCCGGCGATTTCCTGCTGGCCCGGGCATCGGAACTGGCCGCCTCCCTCGGCACCGAGGTGGCCGGGCTGCTGGCCGCCACCATCGGACGGCTGTGCGAAGGCCAGGTGCGGGAGTTGCAGGACACCGGCAACCCCGACCGCACCGAGAGTTCCTACACCGACTCCATCGAGGGCAAAACCGCCTCGTTGCTGGCCACCTCGTGTCGCATCGGCGGCCTGGTAGCCGGACTGGATCGGCCGACGGTGGACACCCTCACCGAGTTCGGCCGCCACTACGGGTTGGCATTCCAGGTGGTGGACGACATCTTGGACATCGTGGCCACCGACGAGCACTTGGGGAAGCCCTCGGGCAACGACCTCCACGAGGGGATCTACACCCTGCCGGTGATCCGGGCGCTGCACTCCGACTGCGGCCCCCAGTTGCTGGAACTGCTCGGCGGAACGCTGTCAGACGCCACCGTCCGCTCTGCCCTTCAGCTCGTGCGGGCCAGCGGCGGCGTGGAAGAGGCCCTGGATGTGGCCCGGCAATATGTCCAGCAGGCCTCCACCAGCCTGCACTCACTACCCCCCACCACGGCCACCGCCGCCCTCCAGGTCGCCACCGACCACCTAATCGACCGAGCCCGCATCCCCCTCGGCGACCGCTAGCTCTATCTCTCCGATGGAGTTGGGCGCTCCGGGGGCTCGGGGCGGAGGGTGGGGAACAGGATTACGTCGCGGATGCTGGGGACGTCGGCCAGCAGCATGGCTAAGCGGTCCATGCCGACCCCGAGACCACCGGTGGGGGGCAGGCCGAACTCGAGGGCCCGCAGGTAGTCCCAGTCCACGGCCATGGCCTCGGCATCACCCGCGTCCCGGTCGGCGGCCTGGTCTTCGAAGCGGGCCCGCTGCTCGTCGGGGTCGGTGAGCTCGCTGAAGGCGTTGGCCAGCTCCCGGCCGGCCACGATGGCCTCGAATCGCTCCACCCAGCCGGGGTGGTCGCGGTGCTCCCGGGCCAGCGGCGACACCTCTTTGGGGTAATCGCACACGAACACCGGACCCCAGAGCTCGGCTTCGGTGGTCTTCTCGTACAGCTCCAGGAGGAGTTTGCCCGGCCCCCAGCGGTCTTCCACCGGGATCTCCCGCTCAGAACAGTGCGACCGCAGCTCGGCCACCGGGGTGTCGAGGTCCACCTCCAGGCCGCTGTGGGTGGCCAGCAGGTCGATGAACCGGGATCTGGGCCACGGCGGGGTCAGGTCCAGCTCCCGCCCGCCGTAGCTGATAACGGTGGTGCCCTTCAGCTCCAGGGCCAGATGCGCCACAAGCTGCTCGACCAACTCCATGATGTCGCCGTAGTCGGCGTAGGCCCAGTACAGCTCCAGCATGGTGAACTCGGGATTGTGACGGGTGGAGATCCCCTCGTTGCGAAACACCCGGGCAATCTCATACACCCGCTCCAACCCGCCCACTACCAGCCGTTTCAGGTACAGCTCGGGGGCGATCCGCAAGAACAGCTCCATGTCCAGAGCGTTGTGATGGGTGCTGAACGGCCGGGCCAGCGCGCCGCCGGGCACCGGGTGGAACACCGGCGTCTCCACCTCCACGAAATCCCGATCCTCCAGCCAGCGCCGGGTGAGCGACATCATCTCCGAGCGCAGCCGGAAGGCCTCACGGGCCTCATCGGTCACCCACAGGTCCACATAGCGCTGGCGGAACCGGATGTCGGGATCCGATAGCCCGTGCCACTTGTCGGGGAAGCTCCGCTGAGCCTCGGCCAGCAGCTCCCAGTTCTCTACCTTGACCGACAGCTCCCCTTTACGGGTCTTCATCACCTCGCCGCGCACGCCCACCCAGTCGCCCAGGGAAAGGGCGCAGAACCCGTCGTAGTCGGGGGTGACCTTGGCGGGGGCGAACAATTGGATGCGCCCGGTGGCGTCTTGCAGAGTGGCGAACGCCAGCTTGCCCTGAACCCGCCGCAACATGATCCGCCCGGCCACCGACACCGTCTGGCCGGTCTCGGTGCCAGCCTCGATTTCGCCGTGGCGCTGTTGGCACTCGGCGGCGGTTGCGGTGGTCTCGAACCGGTAGGGGACGCTCACCGGCCGGCCTACTGGTTGCGGCCGTGGACCAGCCACAGGCCGTGGAGGGTGAGGTAAGGCTCGACGTACTGGATGGTGTCGGACAGGGGGGCGATTAGGTGGGCCAGCCCGCCGGTGGCGATCACGACCGCCTCGCCGTCCAGCTCTTTCATGAAGCGGGTCACCATGCCGTCGATCTGGGCGACGAACCCGTAGATAACGCCCGATTGGATCGACTCAATGGTGGTCTTGCCGATCACGTTGCGGGGCTCGGTGAGCGCCACCGGCCCCAGGGCGGCGGCCCGGCCCACCATGGCCTCCAGGCTGACCTCGATTCCCGGCCCGATGGCCCCGCCCATGAACTCACCGGCCGCGGAGATCACGTCGAAGTTGTTGGTGGTTCCGAAGTCGACCACCACTGCGGGACCGCCGTAGAGGTGGTGGGCGGCCACCGCGTTGGCGATGCGATCGGCGCCCACCTCGCGGGGGTTGTCGTACAAGATGGGGATGCCGCTGCGGGTGCCGGGCTCGATCACCACCGGATCGAACTCGAAGTAGCGCTGCACCATCATCCGCACGCTCTCGCGGATTTGGGGCACCCCGGAGCACACCGCCACCCCGGTGAGGTCGTCTTCCATCACCACGTCGACGCTGTCCAACAGGCTGCGCAGCAACACGGCCACCTCGTCGGGGGTGCGCTCGTGCACCGTGGACAGGCGCCAATGCTCGATCAGGCCGTCGTCGGCCCGGCAGTCCTCGGCCCGTTCGGCCTCATACAGGCCGACCACGGTCTGGGTGTTGCCGATGTCGAGGGCCAACAGCATAGGAACCCCTGTTTACTCCTCTTCTGCGCTGACCGGAACATTGCCAACATCGAGGGCGATGTCAAGCACCGGCGCCGAGTTGGTGATGCGGCCCACCGAAATGAAATCCACGCCGGTGGCTGCGTACTCGGCCACGGTCTCCAGCGTGATGCCGCCGCTCACCTCCAAGAGGCAGCTGTGTCCGGCGGCCTGGGCCACGCAGGCCTGCACCGCATCGGGAGCCATGTTGTCCAGCAGCAGGGCATCGGCCCCCGCCGCCAATGCCTCTTCAACCTGTTCGATGCGGTCGCACTCCACATAGACAATGCGATCCGGCCAATTTCTGCGGGCGGCCGCCACCCCGTCGGCAATGGACATCCCCGCCAGGTGGTTGTCTTTGAACATGACCCATTCCGACAGCCCCATCCGGTGGTTGTCGCCCCCGCCAGCCCGAACAGCGGCCTTCTCCAACACCCGCAGACCGGGCGTGGTCTTGCGGGTGTCCCGGATGCGGGCTCGGCCCTCACCGGCCGACGCCGCGGCCGCCACGTACCGGGACACCTCGGTGGCGATACCCGACAGGTGGCTCAAGAAGTTCAATGCGGTGCGCTCGGCAGTGAGCACTGAGGCCCGAGGCCCGACAACTGCGGCCAAGCTCTGACCAGGGACCACCGGGTCTCCGTCGGCGGCCTGCCACTCCACCGTCACCGAGGGGTCCACCTGCCGGAACACTTCGGCGGCACAGGCCCGCCCCGCCAAACGACCAGCGTCTCGAGCGGTGATCTCCGCGGTGATACTTCCAGGGGGGACAAGCGATGAGGTGAGATCGCCCTCTGGGCCCACGTCCTCGGCCAGGGCCAGTTTCACCGCGGCGTGAACCAATTCGACCGGAGGATCAAAGCCGGGCACAGTCAACACCCAGATTGTCGATGAGGCGGGCTCGGCCGACGCGGGCCGCCACCAGCAGGCGCAGCTCGCCAGCCAGCACATCGGGCCGATCCAGCGTGGCGGCGTCAACCACGGCGGCGTAGTCGGGAGACGCCTTGGACTCAGCGGCCATCACCGCGGCCATCACCGCCTCCACCTCGTCGGGGCTCCGGCTGCCCTGCACCACCGCATCCCGCCCGGCTTGCAGCGACCGCCACAGAACCGTGGCCGCGGGCCGCTCCTCGGCGGTCAGGTACACGTTCCGGCTCGACATGGCCAGGCCGTCGGACTCTCGGAATGTGGGACAGCCCACTACCTCCACCGGCAGGGACAAGTCGGTGGTCAACCGGCGGATAATGGCCAGCTGCTGGTAGTCCTTCTCTCCGAAATAAGCCCGACCCGGCCCCAGCATCGCAAACAGCTTGGCCACCACGGTTGCCACTCCATCGAAGTGGGTGGGACGAACCCGCCCCTCCAACACGGCGTTGAGCCCTTTGACCGTCACCGAGGTGATCGGGGCCTGCGGATACATCTCGTCGGCAGAAGGAGCAAACACCAGCCCGGCTCCCGCCGCGGCACACATTTCCCGATCCCGTTCAAGGTCCCGGGGATAGGTCCCGTAGTCCTCCCCCTCGGCGAATTGAAGCGGGTTCACGAAGATGCTCACCACGGTCAGGTCGTTCTCGGCCGCCGAGCGGGTCACCAAAGACTGGTGGCCCTCGTGGAGATACCCCATGGTGGGCACCAGGCCGACCGAACCGCCTTGGGCGCGAGCGGCCCCAACTGCGTGTCGCAGCTCTGATACCCGCTCAACCAGTGGAATCTCGGTGCCGACGCTCACGAAATGCCCTTGCCTGTTCGAGGGACGAACTCGTCCCAATCCCCCAATCGGTGGCAGCCGCCGGTGTCGGGATCGCTCCACCCCTCGAACAGATCGGGGGCCAACTCTCCGATTGGCACCATCACGAATGCCCGCTCGAACATCCGGGGATGGGGTACCACCAGGTCGGGCTTGTCCACCGTCTCGCCGTCCACCCACAAGACATCGACATCCAGCGTACGGGGGCCCCAGCGCACTTCCCGCACTCGGCCCGCCGACGCCTCCAACGCCTGGCAAAGCTCCAATAGGCCTCGGGCCGACCGACTGGTGTCCAGCTCGACCACCACGTTCAGGTATTGGCCCTGCTCAGGGCCGCCCACCGGATCGGTCTCATACACCCCGGAAACCGCGACGCAGTCGTCCATGGCCGCCACCGCGTCTTCGAGGTAGCCCATGCGGTCGCCCATGTTGGACCCCAATCCCAGAAATGCTCTGGTCATTGCCGGTGGCGAGTAATGCGAACACCGCTGGTCGACAGGTGCTGGGGCACCGGAGGACGCAGCTTGCGTACCTCCACGGTTACCCGCTTCACCCGTCGGTCTGCGCCCAGGCACGCCGAGGCCACCCTCTGGGCCATGGCTTCCATCAGGGTGAACTGCTCGCCCTCGGACGCCGCGGCCGCGGCGGCGCACACCGCCCCGTAGTCCACAGTGTCGCCCAAGTCGTCGGAACTGCCCGACGGCGCCAGATCGGCGCCGATCTCGATGTCCAACTCAAACGGCTGAACCCGGTCCCTCTCCTCGGGAAGTGCCCCGCACAGAGCCATCACCCGAAGGCCCTGAAGCAGTATGCGGTCTTCAGTCATCTTCGGGGATCTCTTCTCGTTGTCCCTCTTGCTCCTCGAGATCTTCAACGGGGGAGAGCTCTACTTCGGGTTTGGGGAGCGCGGCGGCCGCGTTCACAATGCGGCGGCCCACCGAGCCGATCGGACGCTCGGTCATCTTCTCCATCGCAACCACCGCTTGCGACTCGCTGGAGACCATTCCTGTCCACACCAGATAGCCCGCCAAGAGACCGCACACCTCGTCGCTCAGGCCACGGCGGTGCATCAGTAACTTCTCCCCTCTGGCTAGCAGTGACTGCAACTCAATGAACAGCGGGCCGAGACGGGTGGAGTAATCCTCGTTGTCAGCGATGGGCCAGTGGCTCCAGGCGATGTTCTGCTCGCTGTAGTTGTGGAGGTTGTGGGTGGAGGGAATCAGCGATACCACCCGAGTAAAGCCCTGCTGGCGGATCCAATTGATCTCCTCGGTGCGCCGAACCCGCCGATGGCTTTCCCCCCTGCCTCCCGGACGCTCGCAGATTGCCAATCGGTCCTTCATGATCCAGTAGAAGTTGCGCGGTTGGATACCCGCGGCCCACTTGCCCTTCACTGCGCCACCGCCCTCGCGCTGCCGCTGCCCTCACGCCTCACGCCGCCACCACCTTCATGGTCCCCACGGTGGCGGCCACGTCGTGGACCCGGACCGCCGCAGCCCCCTGGGCAAACGCCCAGGCCGCAGCAGCCAGCGACCCCTCGAGCCGGTCGTCGGTCGGCACTTCCCCCCGGTCGCCGCCATCGCTTATGGCGTGCAGCTCCCCGATGAAACGCTTGCGGCTGGCGCCCACCACCACGGGTGATCCCAGCGCGGTGAGCTGTCGCAAGTTGGCCAGCAGTTCCAGGTTGTGGCCGGTGGTCTTTCCAAAGCCGATTCCCGGATCGATCCACACGTCGGGAACTCCCACAGCTCGTCCCCGCTCAACGGCCTCGACCAAAAAATCGCGCACCTCGGCCACCACATCGCCGTAGTGGGGGGCGATCTGCATGGTGGCAGGGGTGCCCTGGCGATGGACCGCAATCCAGGTCGCGTTCAACTCCGCGGCCACCTCGTGCAGTGAGGCGGAGACATCGTTGAGGATTTCGGCCCCTGCGGCCACTGCGGCCCGGGCCACCTCGGGCTTGGTGGTGTCGATGGAGACCCGGCCGTGCGGGGCCAATCCGGCCACCACATCCACCACCCGAGCCAGCTCTTCGTGTACCGGCACTGGCTCGGCGCCTGGACGGGTGGACTCGCCGCCCACATCCACCACCGCGGCGCCCTCGTCGAACAGCTTGCGGCCTCGGGCGACGGCTGCCTCTGGCGAGGAGAATCGGGCGCCGTCGGAGAACGAGTCGGGCGTCACGTTGACGATGCCCATGACCATCGGCCCCGTTTCCAGCGTCTCCACGGCCTCAGAGTACCGCCGAATTTCAGGGCGCCACTATGCCAAGTGGCTCTGGAGCGGCGATTAGCGGTCGATAAACCCTCAAGGCCACCCCACTGGAGGCCGAATGGGATTTCTGGGCAGCCCCTAGCGGTCGATAAACCGCATCGCCTCGGCCCGGGTGGCGATATCGGTCCGAAAGAGGCCTCTCACCGCCGACGTAACCGTATTGGCCCCCGGCTTGCGGATGCCCCGCATCGACATGCACAGATGCTCGGCCTCCACCACCACCAGCACGCCGCGGGGGTTGAGGGCGCCTTCTATGGCATCGGCAATTTGGGTGGTGAGCCGCTCCTGCACCTGGGGCATCCGGGCGTACCCATCCACCACCCGGGCCAGCTTCGACAGCCCGGTTATGCACCCGTCTTCGTTGGGGATGTAGCCCACATGGGCCTTGCCCAGAAACGGGATCAGATGGTGCTCGCACAGCGAGTACAGGGGGATGTCGCGCACCAGGATCATCTCATCGTGGTCGGCCTCGAACTGGCGGGTCAGGTGGGAGGCCGGGTCTTCGTGAATGCCTCCGCAGATCTCGGCGTACATCCGGGCCACCCGTCCCGGGGTGTCCAGCAGTCCGTCTCGGTTGGGATCCTCGCCGATGGCGGCCAAGATCTCTCGCACTGCGGCCTCGATCCGAGGCTGGTCCACCGTGGCCGTTTCCCTGTCGCCCATCGGCCAAGACGGTAGTCGGGTAGTGTCAAAAACTCATGGTTGAGAGGCCCGCTCTGAACGGGGTTCGAGTAGTCGATCTGGGCTGGGGCATCGCCGGGGGCTACGCCACCAAGCTGTTGGCCGACGCCGGGGCCGAGGTGGTGAAGGTGGAGTTGCCCGACGGCGACCCGCTTCGGGGCTATTCGGCCTCCTTTGCCGCCGTCGACGGTTACGGGCCGCTGTTCCGATTTCTCAACACCACCAAGCAGGGAGTGATGCTGGACTACCGAACTGCGGCGGGCCGCGACCGGCTGCTCGATCTGTATGCCACCGCCGATCTGGTGATGGAGCGGTCCGAGCCCGGTGAGCTGGAGGATCTGGGGGTGGGCTGGGAGGCGCTGGCCAACCTGCGGCCCGACGCCACCATGGTGTCGGTGTCCAACTTCGGCCGGGGCGGCCCGTGGAGCCAGCGCCCGGCCAACGAGTTCACCCTGATGGCCATCGCCGGTTCCACCGCCACTCGGGGCCAGCCGGGACGGATCCCGTTCAATGCCGGGGGACGCATCGGCGAATGGATGGGCGGAGTGACCGCGGCCGTGGCCGCCGCCGCCGCGCTGCGCCGGGCTCGCCGCACCGGAGAGGGCGACCATGTGGACCTCTCTCTGTTGGAGACCATCACCCCCACCTGCACCAACGTGCAGACGCTGTGGGGATCGTTCACCGGCGATTACGACACCAAGGCCTTGCTGGAGGTGCCTTCAGTGGAACCCACCCGGGACGGCTACGTGGGGTTCTGTGTGTTCACCGGCCAGCAGTGGCAAGACTTCACCGTGCTGGTGGGCCACCCGGAATGGGCCGACGATTCCCAACTGGCCACCATGGGCGGGCGCATCGCCGCCGGCGAGTCCATCGCCGGGGCCATCCGGGAGTGGACCTCGGCGCGCACCACCGAGGAGGTGGTTCACGAGGCCATCTTGTTGCGCATCCCCGTCGCTCCCATTGGCAACGGCGCCAATCTTCCCGAGTTCGACCAATTCGCCCTGCGGGGGGTGTACGTGCCTCACCCCGGCGGCGGATTCTTCCAACCCCGGGTGCCGTACCGCAACAGCACCCATCCATCGGTTGCCTTTAGGCCCGCACCACGCCTGGGCCAGCACACCGACGAGGTGCTGGAAGAGCTGACATCGGGCGACCGTCCTGCTGGCGCTGGCCGACCGGTGGGCACAGATCCCGAGGCATCGCCCTATGCCCTTCCCCTCGACGGGGTCCGGGTGGTGGACATGACCGCCTTTTGGGCTGGCCCCTACGCCACATTGGTGCTGGCCACCCTGGGGGCCGACGTGATCCACATCGAGTCGATGCAGCGCCCCGACGGGATGAGGTTCGGCTCGGCCCGCACCCCGGCCGATGACCAGTGGTGGGAGTTCGGCCCCACCTTCCAGCACGCCAACGTGGGCAAGCGATCAATCACCCTAGACCTGACCCGACCCGAGGGCATGGCGCTGCTGCACCGGCTCATAAGCGTTTCCGACGCGCTGGTGGAGAACTTCTCCCCCCGGGTCATCGACCAGTTCGGGCTCGATTGGGACACGGTCCACGCCCTGAACTCCCGTCTGGTGATGGTGCGGATGCCAGCCTTCGGCTTGGACGGGCCATGGCGCGACAGGGTGGGATTCGCCCAGACCATGGAACAGGTCAGCGGCATGTGCTGGCTGAGCGGCTATCCCGACACCGCACCTCAACTGGCCCGCGGCCCGTCCGATCCGCTGGCCGGCCTGCACGCCGCCTACGCGGTGATCTGCGGGCTGCACGCCCGGGAGCGCACCGGTTCGGGCAGTTTTGTGGAGGCCACCATGGTGGAGACCGCGCTCAACGCCGCCGCCGAGCAGGTGGTTGAGTACACCGCCACCGGCCATCTGATGCAGCGGGAGGCCAATCACCACCCCCACGCCTGCCCCCAAGGCGTGTACCCGTGCGCCGACGGCCAGCTCATTGCCTTGTCGGTGGAGACCGAGCAGCACTGGCAGGGGCTGCTGGCTGCCGTACCCGAACTGAAGTTGGACCAGGTGTCGGCCTCGGATGAATTGGCCGACCGGTATGCCGCCCGCCACCGCTTCGACGAGCTGATCGAACCATGGTGCGCCAGCCTTGCGGCCGCCGACATAGTCGATCGTCTCCTCACATACGGCGTGCCCGCCGCCGAATTGGAGATAAGCCGAGGTGGGGACCGCAATCCCCAGGTCAACGCCCGCGGGTTCTACGAAGCAGTGGAGCACCCGCTGGCCGGCGCCCACCGCTTCCCGGCTATGCCGGTGCGCTTCGGCCGCCAGCCCGGCCGATGGTTCCCTCGTCCCGCTCCGATGCTCGGCGAGCACAATGCCGAGGTGCTGGGCGGCCTGCTCGGGATAGACGATGACGAGCTGGCCCGGCTAGAGGCCGCGCAGATCATCGGCACCCGCCCGGCGTTTGCGCCAGCCAGCCCGGCCGTCTAGTGGCGCTCTCGTTCGCCGACCCCTCCCAATTGGTCAGATTGCACAGCCCCATTGCCAGAACTTGCTCCTAGACTGACTTCGACATGACGGCCACCGAGTCGAACCGCAGTTACCGGCTCTCCGATCGCTTCACCAACGATTCCGGAACGGTCTTCCTCACCGGCATTCAAGCCATGGCCCGGCTCCCGCTGGAGCAATTGCGGGCCGACCGGGCGGCGGGGCTGAACACCGCGGCGTTCGCGGCGGGCTATCCCGGTTCGCCGGTGGGCGGACTCGACTCGGCATTGGAGCGGGCCGTGAGGGAATCGGGGGAAAGCGCGGTTGTGCTGCGGCCGTCGGTGAACGAGGAGTACGCGGCCACCGCGGTGATGGGCAGCCAACTGGCCGCCTCCCGACCCGATGCCCGCTACGACGGCGTCATCGGGATCTGGTACGGCAAAGCCCCCGGCGTCGACCGGGCCTCCGACGCCATCCGCCATGCCATGTTCGCCGGCGCCGACCCGAATGGCGGGGTGGTGATGCTGGCCGGCGACGACCCCAACGCCAAGTCGTCCACCTTGCCGTCCACTTCAGCCGGGGTGCTGGCCGACCTGCACATCCCGGTGCTCTACCCCGGCGATCCTGCCGATGTGTTGGAGTTGGGCCGCCACGCCATCGCCATGAGCCGGGCCACCGGACTGTGGGTGGGGATGAAGATCGTGGCCAACGTGGCCGACGGGTCGGCCGATGTCAGCCTCGACCCCAACCGGGTCAATCCGGTCATACCCCTGCACGAGGGCAAGCCCTACCAGCACCGCCCCGACACCCGCCTGCTCACTCCCTACACGCTGGACTTTGAACGCGAGATCGTGGAAGTCCGCACCAATCTGGCCCTTCAATATGCCGAGTTGAACCACCTCAATCGGGTGGTGGTGGAATCTCCCGACGCCTGGATCGGGATCATCGCCTCGGGCATCACCTATTGGGAGGTGCGGGAGGCGCTGGCGGTAATCGGCTTGGAAAGCGACGAAGCGATCTCCAGTGCCGGGATCCGCATGTTGCGCATGGGCCTGCCCATTCCGTTCAACGCCTCCACGATCAGAGATTTCGCCGTTGGCTTGGAGGAGATCTTCGTCATCGAGGAGAAGACCCCCAACGTGGAATCACGGGTGAAAGACGCCCTGTACAACACCTCCCACCGGCCCCGCATCGTGGGCGAGTTCGACGAATACGACCAACGCCTCATCAAGAGCCATGGCGCCCTGCACGCCGACGACCTGGTGGGCCCGCTGCGCAGCCGATTGGCCCGTCTGGGCGACCGGCTGACCCCGGAGCCCCCGGCGCGAGAGCGCATCCCCTTGGCGGTGAACCGCACCCCTTACTTCTGCTCGGGCTGCCCCCACAATCGCAGCACGGTGACCGACCCCGGCACCGTGGTGGGCGCGGGCATCGGCTGCCACACCATGATCCTGCTGGGGGGCGAAGAGCGCTACGGCGACATCGCCGGGCTCACCTGCATGGGCAGCGAGGGCACCCAGTGGATTGGCATGGCCCCGTTCGTGGAAACCCCGCACCTGATCCAGAACATGGGCGACGGCACGTTCTTCCACTCCGGGCAGCTGGCCATGACCGCGGCCATCGCCGCAGGAGTCAACATCACCTACAAGCTGTTGTGGAACGGCGCGGTGGCCATGACCGGTGGGCAGAACCCCACCGGCGGCATCCCCCTCGACCGGGTGTGCCGGTCGCTTCTGGCCCAGGGCGTGGCCCGCATCATCATCACGTCCGACGATCCGGCCCGCACCCGCCGCCTTGAGCTTCCCTCCGAGGTGGATGTGAGAGACCGCACCGAATTGGCCGAAGTCCAGCAGGAGCTGGCCGCGGTGGCGGGGGTAACCGTGCTCATCCACGACCAGCGGTGCGCCGCCGAGCTGCGACGAGACCGCAAGCGGGGCAAGATCAGCCCGCCCCGGACCCGGGTTGCCATCAATCACCGGGTGTGCGAGGGGTGCGGCCACTGCGCTGAGGTCTCCAACTGCCTGTCGGTGCAGCCCTTCGACACCCCGTTCGGCCGCAAGACCACCATCGATCAGGACAGCTGCAACATCGACCTCTCGTGCTTGGAGGGGGATTGCCCGGCGTTTGTCACCATCACCCGCCCCAAGCGCTTCCGCAGAAAGCGGGCCTCCGCCCCGGCCGATCTGCCGGTGCCGGCCACGCCTATCCCTGCCCCGCCGGAGTCGGCCGACGCCGACGTGAACATCCACATCACCGGCATCGGCGGAACCGGGGTGGTGACCACCGCCCAGCTCATCGGCACCGCAGCCATGCTGGATGGGTCCAACGTGCAGGGGCTCGACCAGATCGGCCTGTCGCAAAAGGCCGGCCCGGTGGTCAGCGATCTGCGCATCACCCGCCACGGCCGCTCGGGCAGCAACCGGCTGGGCGACCGCCAAGCCGACCTGCTGCTGGCCTTCGACCTGCTGGTGGCGTCGTCGGCCACCGGGCTGGACGCGTCCGACTCTGCCCGCACCGCGGTGGTGGGCTCGCTCGACGTTGTGCCCCCCGGCGCCAAGACCGCCCACCCCGAAATCGACATGCCCACCGCCGATGAGCTGTTGGAGCGGGTGCGGGCCGAGACCCGAGCCGACGCCCAGTTCTGGGCCAGCGCATCCGACTTGGCCCAAGTGCTGGTGGGCGATGCGGTGGGGGCCAACGTGTTCGTGGTGGGCATGGCCGTGCAGACCGGGCTGCTGCCGGTGACGCCCGAGGCGCTGGAAACCGCCATCGAGCTCAACGGAGTGGCCGTAGAGCTGAACACCGCCGCGTTCCGATGGGGCCGCTGGTGGGTGGCCGACCCCGGACAAGTTGAGGAGGCCATCGCCCTTGCCCCGGCGCCGGACACCCACTCGACCGATTGGATGGCCGATGGCGACAACAGTGCGGTGTTGGGGCAGAAGCTGAGCGACCGCATTGCGGCGCTGGCCGACGGCGACTCCGTACTGGCCGCCGCCCTGGAGTTGTTCGCAGCCGAGTTGGTGCGATTCCAAAACCGGGCCCTGGCCCACCGCTATCTGGACGAGGTGGCCGAATTCGCGGCCGTGGAGCGTCGGGTGAATCCCGGCTCTGCGGCGCTGACCGCGGCAGTGGCTGCCGGGCTGTACAAGCTCACCGCCTACAAGGACGAGTACGAAGTGGCCCGCCTGCTGCTCGATCCCAACGGCCACTATCCCGCCGCCGCGGTTGCCCAGCCCGGTGACCGCCTGGCCTGGAAGCTGCACCCCCCAACCCTGCGGGCCTTGGGCCGCAAGAAGAAGATCGCCCTTTCCGTGAACCGCTGGCGACCGCTGATCAGGCTATTGGCCAAGGGCAAACACCTGCGGGGAACCCCGTTCGACCCCGTCGGCCGGGCCAAAGTCCGCCGAGAGGAACGCCGCCTGCCCGCTGAGTACCTCACCGCCCTCCGCGAAGCAGTCGAAGACGCCGCCACCCCAGAAGACTTCCAATCCGCCCAAGCCATCGCCGAGGCCGCCAACCTCGTCCGCGGCTACGAAGACATCAAGCTCGCCAACATCGCCAAATTCCGCTCCCGCCTCGCCGCCCTCGCCAAAGCACCCTGATCCAGGACAATTCCCAATCAATTCTGCATGCATGACTGCTACCATGCACTCATGCAGCAAGTCACCTGGAGAGCAGACGAAGAACTCGTCGCCCGAGTCAAGACGAGGGCTCAGGAACAGGAGGTATCGATGAACGCCTTTCTCACCCAGATCGCGCAGGCAGCAACCGACCCCTCAAACACATCAAGCGAAGTCGAAGAGATCAGGGCTCGGCTCAAGCTCGCGGGCCTGCTCTCTGATTTTCAGGCCCCCGAAGTGGATCCACCTGATGAAGAGGCATTCACCGCGGCCCGTAAGCGTGCAGGGCAGGGAACCCCGCTGTCTGAAATTGTTTGCGACAATCGGTGACGGCATTTCTCGATTCATCGGCCATAGTCAAGCGTTACGCCGACGAGCCGGAAAGCCACTTGGCGCAGGGCATGTCCGAACCGGTGTTTGCCAGCGATTTGGCTGCCGTCGAAGTCCCAGCCGCGCTTTGGCGCAAGCACCGCGTCGGAGAAATCTCCGCGTCCGACGCCCAGATCATGTGCCAGCGATTCCTAGCCGATGTCTCCGCTTCAAGTCTGGAACGGAACACCGTTCTCATGAGGGTGAACGAAGACATCCTCCGCGAGGCAATCAACCTCGTCGCCCGCCATCCGTTGCGGGCATACGATGCAGTTCAACTGGCGTCTGCGCTGGCAGCGTCTCGCCTCATGGGCGGCTGCACTTTCGGATGCTTCGACCGCCAGCTCTCAACGGCCGCCGCCATCGAAGGCCTACCCCTGCTCTGGTAGGCGCACGTCCGCGTTCTCAGATCTGGGCCTCGCGAGGATCCCAGCGCTCGCGGGCTTTGTCGCCCACCCGGTTGAGGGCGAACACGGTCATGAACATCACGATGCCGGGCACGAATACCAGGTGGGGATGATTTTGGTAGTTCTCTTGGCCCGCTTCGATCATGTTCCCCCACGTCGGTTCAGGGGGCTGAATGCCTACACCCAGGAAGCTGAGCGAGGCCTCGGCCACGATCAGCACCGCAGTCACCAAGAAAGCGTATGACAACAGCGGCAGAGCAACATTGGGCATCAGCTCCCGAAAAATGACGCGCCGGTTGTCCGAGCCCATGGCTTTGGCCGCGAGTACGAATTCTCGCTGGGCGAAGGTCAGCGTGTTGGCCCGGGATAATCGGATATAGGTGGGGATGCCCAACAAGGACAGCTCCAGCGCCATGGTCCACTGGTTCTGCTCGAACACCGTGGCCATGGCCACCAGCAGAATCAGCGGGGGAAAGGCCAGCATGGAATCAGCCAGGATTCCCACCCCGCTATCGAACGTGCCTCGAAAGTAGCCAGCGGCGATTCCGATGACCCCGCCGATGATCAAGCCGATTGCCACCGCCCCCAAGCTGATGATGAGCGAGGTACGAGCCCCCCACATGACCCCGCCCAACAGGTCGAGCTCTTGGCTGTTGGTACCCAAGGGGTGCCGGGAGAACAGATCAGGGCGAAGCCGCAGCCCTTCATCAAACGAGTTCTTAACCAACTTTGATTCGGGCAGGGGAAGCCACTGCACCAAAATGGCCGAAAGCCCGATCATGATCAACCAGACTCCGGAGAGCCAGGCGGAGGTGTCGAATCCCGCACCCCAGCGCCGCTGGCAGACCGCATCCAAGCCCAAATAGCCGCCTGCAATGCCGACCAGCACCAAAAGGACCCTGATCTCGGCGGTGACGTCGTTGAGCACCATGGTACCGACGAATATCAAAGCAATGCCGATGGGCAGTAGCGGGGCCTGCCAGATCGAACGTGGCTCCGAGATCCGACCCCGGATCTCTGGCTCGCCTTGGGCAATGGTGCTAAACGCTGCTTCAGACACGGCCCCGCCTGATTCTGGGGTCTAGGTACTGATAGGAGATGTCGATGATGGCGTTCAGCAGTACATAGCCCACCGCCAGCACCAGTACGCCACCCTGAACCACGGTGTAGTTCTTGGGGATCACGCCGAAGGCAACGATCAGCTTGCCCAACCCTTCAAGCCCGAAAATGGTCTCAATAATCACCGTGCCCCCGATGAGCCGGCCGAGGGTGATGCCGGCAATGGTGATGAGGGAGAACGACGATGGCCGCAGCGCGTCACGGAACAAGATCCGCCACGTGGGCATACCCTTGGCCCGAGACGACAGCACGAACTGCTCCTGAAGCGTGGAAAGCATGTCGGCCCGCAGCAGCCGGGTAAATACCGCGATCTCGCTCAGCGCCAGGGCGAGCGCGGGCAAGAACAGTGAGCGGAGCTGCTCTCTCCAGCTGTCGTCGTAGCGGTGAGACGCGGTTCTGGGAAAATCGGGCCACTGGATGAAAACCCAGAACAGTAGCCCGGCCACCACCAGAGCGGCGACCAAGTACCCAGCCCATCCCGAGAAGTCCCTTCGCTCCTCCCACCATCGATTGATGGCCAGATAGACCAACCTCAGTGCAATCAAACCGACGATGATCAACCACAAATATCGAGGGACAGACTGTCGGAACACGAAGAAGAAGATGAACAGCAGGCCGGCCAGGAAAGTCGGTACCGAGATGAAGGTGAACATGGTGCCGCTCACCAATCGGTCGGCCCGATTGCCCGCGGCGTGGGCCGACCACACTCCCAAGAAGATGGAGATGGAGAACGACATGCCCAGCGCCATCACCGACAGACGCAGGGTGGGTCCCGCGTTGCGTTGCAACAAGTCGGAGACCGGCTCGTTGGGGGGGCGCAAGGACTGGCCCAAATCACCGGACAACGCGCCACCCAGCCAGTCCACATACCGATCAGTGATTGGCTTGTCCAAACCCAGCGACTTTCGGATGGCCTCCAGGTCTTCGATGGTTGCGTCCGTTCCCAAGGCGGCCGCCGCCGGGTCGCCAGGAATTAGATCTATTAGGAAGAACGTGGCCAGGGAAACGAGGAAGAGCACCGGCACGAGCCGGACCAGCTTTAAGCCGACCACTCGCAGCACGGTGCTCTTCCTCCCCTAGAGCTCTAAGAACTCAGTTTGAACAGATTTACTTAGTTCTCCATGTAGGCATTGCCGAACAGGAACAAGGTGGCCATGGTGCGTTGCACGCCCTTGATGTCGGGAGTGAGCGCCAAACCTTCCTCGTTCACCGACCAGATAACGCTGGGCAGGTGTTCCGCCCAGACGCACTGAACGTCGGCCAGTGCTGCCTGCTGATCCGCCAGAGTGGCAGCCCGATACAGGTTCTCTAACGCGGCATCCATGTCCGGGTGGCCGAAACCGATCCGGTTGGATCTGCTCTCTGAGTGGAAGTTCTGGTTCAGCGACGAGATCCAGGTGGCCCCATCTTGGTTGCTTCCCCAACCAGCCATCTCATAATCGGCCTGGATGATCACCCGGGGAATGAGAACGGTGGTGATGCCTCCGTACTCCGCGGTCACGTCGAAACCGACTCGCTCCAACAGTCCTTCCACTGCCTGGCCGATAGCCGGGGCGGGATCTTGGTCGGTATAGACGAAGAACAGGGAGCCGTCCCAGCCGGTCTCGTCTTTCACCTCCTGCACCAGCGCAGCAGCGGCGTCGGGATCGTAGGCCGGCTCTAGGTCGGCGCACTCTTGAACAGCTGGAGACCAGAGCAACGTGCCTTCGTGGGCCAGTGCGTTGGTCACAACTCCTGTGCCTTCAAAGGCCCGGTCGTTGATGATCTGGCGGTCGATGGCGTGGTGAACGGCCTGTCGAATCCGAAAGTCCTGGGCGATCCTCTCGGCGCCTCGCACGCCGTTGTTGAGGAGGAACAGTCCACCCACATTCTGGAGTTCGGTATTCAAGACTGTGCCAGCTTCGCGGGCATCCGCAAACACTGTCGGGTCACGCAGGAAGGCAGCATTGAAATCGCCGGCCTGGAAGGCCTCCCAGTTGGCCCTAGAGCTGCCCGGGAAGGTGAACTCGATCTCCTCGATGCACACTGGCCCACCCCAGTAGTCATCGCGGGCCCTAAGCAGGGTCCGCACGCTGGGCTCCACTTCGACAACCTCGTATGGCCCGAAGCTGGCCGCGTTGAGCAGGTCGGGAGAAACCGACATCCGGTTGCGGACCAACCTTTCAGCGCTGGTTTCTTCGGAGGCGTTAGCCGCCTCTTCCTCCAGCAACTGGGCAATTACCCGCGGGTTCACGATCATGCCGGCCTCGTCTCCCAGCACCAGCGGGAACGTGGTCCACGGCTGTATGAGACGGAAGATGATGGTGTTGTCATCCACCACTTCGCTTGCCTCAAAATCGATGAGACGCAAAGAACCCTCGATGGTGTTGGTTACACCGTTGCCCCGACCTTCGAGGAACCGCAGCATGGAGTCGACCACGTCTTGGGCGATGAGCTCGTCACCGTTGCCGTAAGTGATGCCCGAGGGAATCACCAACGTCCATTCGGTGAAGTCGTCATTGGGAGTGAGCGACTCCGCCACATGGGGGTTGTACTGCCCGGCGTCGGGGTCGAAGGTCATCATGATGTCCCACACGTTCACCAACTCGGTGCCGCCCACCAGCGATCCGCTACTAGCTGTCGGGTCCATGCTGGAGTTGGGCGAGAAGTTCGCGTAGTTGATCTTGGTGCCTGGAACCGTGGCCTCGCAGCCACCGGCCAACTCTTCCTCGGTCGGTACTGCGGCCTCGACATCTTCATCTTCTTCTACGGGAGCCGAAATGGCACTGTCATCGTCCCCGTCGTCGGACGGCTCGGCGGGCTCGGGCTCGTCGTCGCCGTCGTCTGCGGGCGCGGGATCGTCGTCGCCGTCGTCGGACGGCTCGGCAGGCGCGGGATCGTCTGGAGCGGTTTCGACTCCGTCATCATCGTCGTTGCCGCAGGCCGCGGCCACCAGGCCGAACACCATCAACAATGCCAGTAGCTTCAATAGCCATGAACGCATGTGCATTTCCCCCTCGTGGAACTTGGTTCCGACACTCTAGGAAACCTGGGCTATCGAGGCAACAAAGACGCCCGACCTCGCTTCGGCGTGGCTAGGCGGCCCGAACCGCTCAGTTAAGTCAGAACCGACTCGATGAACTGCCGCAGGATGGCGGCGCATTCTTCGGGTTGCTCCAACTGGAGCATGTGGGTTGCGTCGGGAAGGAAGTCGTAGTCCACGCTGGAGATATCGCTGAGGTTCAGAGACGGCAGGTACGAATAAGGCAGCGTGGGGTCGGCGCCGAGCACTTTGACCGGACAGCGGATCTTGGAGAAGTCGATGAACGCTCCGAAGACGCTGGCGTAGTCGATGATCTGCGCTTCGTACTCCCGAGGGCATCGCAGCTCAAAGCCCTCCCCGTCGGGGGATTCCCGCAGGGTGGAATCGGCCAGCAGGTCAACCGTCCCGGGCACCGCCGCCTTGTAGGTGGGGAATATCCCGAACAGCTCGGTGAACGCGCTCTTGGTCTTGAACCGATGGGTGCGGCGCCGGGCTGACTTCGCCATTCGGATCGCGGCTTCTTCGAAGTCCCGAAAGTTCCTGCCCGGCTTGCACAGGGGCGGATCGAACAAGACGAGCGCCGCGTAGTCGCTGCCTTTGGATTCAGAAATGAGGGGTGTGAGGCACGACACAGAGTGGAATACGCCAACCTGCGGTTTCTGGCCGAATTGCCGGCCAATCTCCTCAAGTATGCGGTCATGATCGCCAACCAGCGTCGGAACACTGTGGTTTTCCAAGCCGCCGACCGCGTTCCAGCCATGGTTTCTCATGTCGTAGACGATGAGATCGAAGTCTTGGGTCAGGAGCGACCAGAACGGATAGTAGAGATCAATGGCCAGGCCATTCCCATGGCTGAGGATCAGCCGAGTTCCATCGGGGTCTCCGTGGCGGCGAAGCAAGACCGACGACTCTTCGTCCATTCTCACTTCGTGGACAGACCGCGGCTCGGGAACGCTCCAAACCGATTCTTGCTCCGTCACGGTCACGGGCTTACTTCATAGGCGATGGCGGCGGCGAACTCCCTCGTTCCCATATCCTCCAAGCACCAAGTCGTCTCGGGGATTTGAGCAAACTGGCAGATGCTCTTGGCCGCTCCCCGGCGCATGTCTTCGGGGATCTCCAATTCTGCGACCTTCATGGACAGGCCCTTGCCGTGGGCCTTCACCAGCGCTTCTTTGATCGTCCAGAAGCGAAAGAACTTATGAAGCTGCTGGCACCCGTCAAGCGATTCCAACTCGGCCTTCTCATGCGGGCTGAACACGCCTTCGATGAGGTTCTCGAGATTTCGGCGAGGGGCCCGCTCCTCAACATCCACACCTAGGCGGCCCCTAGGAGCCACGGCAATCAGCCCGTGGTTGCCGCTGTGGCTCACGTTGAAGCTGATGGAAGCAGGCAGGCCGTTGACCAGGGCAAACGGCTTGCCGTGTTTGGCGACCTCGAACCCCAGCGATTCGTTTGGACAACTGAGTTGGCGGCCAAGAATGGCACGGAGCGCGGCACGGCACAGCACATACCGCCGTTGAGCGGTTGGGGATTGAAAGCGCTCCCAACGCGAGCGCTCTTCCCCGTCAAGCCACGTAAGGGCCTCGGCTTCGCGCCCCTGATCGGGGATCAGGTCGACGTGGAAGACGGCAATAGCACCGATGCTCTTGAACCGGCGCAACCAGCTATCTGCGTCGGTGATCAACCAGAGGATTCGAGGTGGTTGATGAGGTCTTGAGGTGTCAAGAGCTCGGCAAACTCTTCAGCGGAGATGTCGGTGCCGAACTCCTGGTTGACCATTTGCCAAAAAGCCACGATGTCTGAAGAAGCGACGCCTGCATCGGCAACGTTGCGAGACAGGTCCAAGGGCTGACCCGCTTCTCGCCCATCAATCTCCAAAGTCTGGTCGACGATGGCCCTGATTCGCTCTTCAGTGGAAGACATTCACCTGCTCCTTTGCAGCCGATTGAAAGCGGGGAAAGTGTATCAAGGGGAGCGAAAGTGTCAATCGTCCTCGGAGCCCCTCGACTGGGGGGGCGCTTCTACCCAGAAGCGCTGCCGCTGGAACGGGTAGTCGGGCAGCGAGATCCGACGACGCGCCTCGCCCTGGAACAAGCTCTCGAATTGAATCGCCTGCCCATCGGCATATTCCGCCGCAATGACTGCAAGCGGGTCATGGCCGCTCTCAGGCGCCGTCACACCGCTCTGAACTCGCTGCTCGCCGACCTCATGGAGAGCGCTGAGTTGCTGGCGGAGCGACTTGGCGTCGCTGAACACCAACCCAGCCCGATGGGAGAAGTGGCTTCGCCCCATGCTTGCCGTCCACGCCAGGTCGGAGAGCAGCGGATCGGTTGCCGCACCGGCTGCTGAAAGCTCCTCAGCGTGCTCGTCGAGCCAGGAGAGATACCGCCGGGCCAGCTCTCGCAACGCCGCCGGGGTCTTGGCCGACAACGGCAGCAGCCGTCTTGTCGGAGGCTCCGATCCCCCATCGAGCTGCGATTCCCCGGCTGCCACGGCTTGCGGTGACCCCACCGGCTGCCACGGCCTTCTTAATCCATCGGAATCATCAGCAGTGGATTGGTACCCCTCAACCACGATGTGCGAATTGGCGCCGGAGATTCCGAATGAGTTGACCGCGGCCAACGATTGGCGGCCCCGGTCTCCTGGCCATTCAATCGGCTCGGTGGCCACCCTCAGCGGCATCCTCGCCCAATCGATCTCGGGACTCGGCTCGCTGAAGTGCAGGTGCCTGGGCAGCGTCCCATGCCTCATCCCCAGCACCACCTTGATCAAGCTGGCCATCCCGGCCGCGCCCTCAAGGTGCCCGATGTTGGTCTTCACCGATCCGATCCATACCGGGCGGTCTTCCTCGCGCCCCTGGCCATAGACGGCGGCAATGGCGCTGGCCTCCACTGCATCGCCCACTGCGGTGCCTGCTCCATGTGCTTCCACATAGTCCACCTCATCCGCTGAGATGCCAGCCCGGGCCAGCGCCTCCACCATGACCCGCTCCTGGGCCCGGCCGCTGGGGACAGTGACGGCAAGACCCGCCCCGGTCTGGCTCACCGCCGACCCTCGGACAACCCCCCAGATCCGATCGCCGTCGGCCTCGGCATCGCTCAACCGCTTCAGCACCACCACGCCACAACCCTCGCCGCGGACATAGCCGTCGGCCGAGGCGTCAAACGACTTGCACTGCCCCTGCGACGACAGCATGTCGACCTCGACCAGCGCATTGGTGACCGCAGTAGACAAGATGGCGTTCACGCCCCCCACCAGGGCGATGTCGGTCTCCCCTCTCCGAAGGCCCTCCACCGCTTGGTGTACGGCAAACAGCGACGACGCGCAGGCCAAGTCCAGCGGCACTGCCGGTCCCTCGATGCCCAGCGAGAACGCCACCTTTCCCACGGTCACGCTTCCCGCGGTGTTGAGATGGCCCCCAGCTCGACCGCTCCTCTGGATCACGCCCCGGTATTCGCTGACACCGAGACCGATGTACAGCCCGCTGCGGCTTCCCTTCAGACGTTCGGGATCGATAGCGGCATCCTCAACCGCCTGCCAGCTGGTCTCCAGCAATAGCCTCTGGAGCGGATCAATCGACCACGCCTCTCTCGGCGCAACCCGGAAGAACTGAGGATCAAAGGCGTCGAGTCCCTCGATGAACGAACCCCTGCGGTAGACGGCATCGCCGGCGGCCGGATCGCCGAGGACTCCGTCCCATGAACCGCCGTCTTGGCGTCCGTCGGTAACCGTGTTCTCGCCGGCCTCCAGCAGGCGCCAAAAGGCCGATAGGTCCTCGGCACCGGGGAACCGACAGGCCATGCCAACGATGGCGATCCCCTCGTCGTCCGACTGGGCAACCCGGGGCCGGGATGCCTCGGCTGCTTCCCGGGGTTCGGCCACTTCGCCGGCCTGTCCGAACTCCAGAGACAAGTGTCGGGCCAGTCCGGTGACGTCCGGGTAGTCGAAGATCGCGGTGTTCGACACGGTGTACTCGCCGGCGAACGCCCGGTTCAGCCGGTTCCGCAGTTCCACCACCATCAGCGAGTCCATGCCCAGGTCGGCGAACACAGCCGATTCATTCGGCAGGTCGGGCAACCGCATCACGGCTTGCAGCTCTCGTTGCAGGTGTGCGACCAACTTCTCCTCGCGCTCCGCGGCGGCGGCATTCCTGAGGTCGTCCAACAGATCGACCGACGATTCCTGGGATTCGCCAGACGCATCAGCCGACAGCAGATCCTCCAAGAAGAGCGATCGGGCGTCGGGGCCTTCGGAGACCACCTGCCAGTCCACCGCCGCCACCATGCCCATGGTCACGTCTTGGCGCACCAGATGGTCGAACGCCTTCAATCCCTGCTCGGGGGTGAGCCACCCCGTGCCCGCTGCTTCGAGTTGCCCCGCAATCCGCTCCCGGTGCTCCTCGGCCTCACCCAGCCCCGACCACGCTCCCCAGGCAATCGACTGCCCGGGCAGGCCCAGTGAACGGCGGTGGGCGGCGAGCTGGTCCAAGAACGCATTGGCGGCGGCGTGGTTCGACTGACCTGAATTGCCCAAGACCCCGGCCACACTGGAGAACAACACGAACAGATCGAGATCGCGGCCTTCAGTGGCCCGATGCAGATGCCAGGCCCCCAAAATCTTCGGCCACAGCACCTCCTCGAACTTCTCCCAGGTCTGGTTGGTGAGCGCACCGTCGGACAGCACGCCCACGCTGTGGATAACACCCCCGAGCGGCGGCAGATCGGCGTCGATCCTGGCCAGCATCTGGTTTATGGCCGACGGGTCGGTCACATCGGCCAGTTCAATCTCCACCGCCACTCCCTGTCGACGGAGCTCGCTGATCGCCTCCTCCGCCTCGGGATCGGGGGGCCGCCGCCCGTTCAACACGATGGCCCCCGCGCCTCGGCCGGCCAGCCAGCCAGCAACCGGGCAGCCAATGCCTCCCAGGCCGCCGGTCACCAGATAGGTCCGGTCGTCCCTCAACCGTCCCGTCTCAAGAGGGGAACCGGCCAGAACCAGCTTGCCAATGTGCCGGGCGGCCTGCATGTACTTCATCGCCGAACCCGCTTCGGCCAGCGACCACCGAGTGTGTACCAGCGGTTCCAGCTCGCCGGCTGCCACCCGGGCCACCACGCGCCGGAGGGCGTCTCCGGGTACTGCGGGATTCTCTTCTTTGAGAACGTCGAGCTCCAAGATCCAGTAGCCCACGTCGGGCCGGGCCGCGGCCATCTCCTCTTCGCTGAGGATGTCCACCCGGGCCAACTCCACGAAGCGGCCGCCTTGAGCCAGGCAGGACAGGCTGGCGTCGATGAAGCCAGGGCCGGTAAGGCTGTTGAGCACCACGTGGACGCCCGCGCCCCCGGTGGCTTCGAGAATTCCCTCCGCGAAATCAGTCCGACGGCTGTCGAATACGTGTTCCACGCCCAGCGACCGCAGATACGCCTGTTTCGGAGCGCTCGTGGTGGCGAACACCTCGGCCCCCGCCGCCTGGGCCAACTGCACCGCGGCCAGCCCCACCCCTCCCGTCCCAGCGTGGATCAGCACCCGCTCGCCCGCCTTCAGGTCGGCGAGATCGAAAGACAGCGCAGACGTAACAAAGACGGTGGGCAACGTGGCCAGCGCCGCGGGCGAAATGCCCGAGGGGGCCAGCGCCACCAACTCCTCGGTGGTGACCACCTCGGAGCCCAGCGTGCCGAACCCCAATCCGGCCACTCGGTCGCCCACTGAGACTGTGGACACGTCGTCGCCCACCTCAACCACCCGGCCGCAGAACTCCTCGCCCAACAAGCCCGCCCCGATGACGCCCAACGAGCGGAACATGTCCAAGAAGTTGAGCCCGGCGGCTTCCACCGCCACTCGGACCCCCCGGCCATCCAGCGCCGCCGGCGGGCGGGGCTCCGGCTTGACCCCTTCCAGGGCACCGCCAGAGTCGGCGGCCAGCAACCAGCTCACTTCTCCTGCCGGATCAGGCAGATTCGGGCGACCCGACCCCACACCAGCCCGGTCCAGCCGGGCCGCCTGGCGCAGTCCTTGGCGGTAGGCGATGTGGGTTTCCGCGTCGGGATAGAGCAGCTCATTGGCCAGGTCGGAGAGCGGCACCACACCGCCAGGATCCAAATCGATCATCCTGGGGTTGAGGTGAGGCGCTTCGCGGCCCACCACCTTCCCAAGGCCCCAGAGCATGGCCCCGGCGATGCCCTCGGCGGGCTCGTGCTCCAGCACTTGGGCCCCCTGGGTCACCAGCCAAACCCCGTTTGCGGGAGCGGCGTCGGCATCACCCATCCCCTGCAACAAAGCCAGCGCGCTCTTGCCAGCCTGCGCTGCGTCTTCCGCAAGCTGCTCGGTGCCGGCCTGCGACCCCCGGCCGTCCAGCGACACCAGGTGGACAACGCCGCGGACTGCGGCATCAGGGGAAAGTCCTTCGAAGAATGACTGCCACGACTCCCGTTGGCTCATCGCCAGGGAAACCCGGACAACTCCGGGCTCGTCCAGCAGGGGCTGATCATTGATCGGAGCGCCATCGCCAACCAGCGCCACCGTCTGGTTCCGGGCCGCCAACTCCTGCGCGAGGTTCTCGGCTGAATCACCAGAATCCGATGCCAAGATCCATACGCCGGGCTGCTCGCTCACCTCCGCGGGTCCCTGGGCCACAATCACCCCGCGATCAGGCTGTCGGCCGGTGTCAGGCGGGTCCACGCCCAAGACCTCTGCCGCCGGGAAACCGGAGTCTCCCAGCGCCCGAAGCCATACGTCGGGGCTGGTCAGGGCGTGGTGGGGGCGATAGTGGTCGGCAAACCGCCACCAACCGTCGAGCGGTCCGAAAGAAAGGTCCAGCCAGCCCAGGCCGCGGAGGGTCTCCAACGCCACCAGATGGCCCGATGGCGCGAGCAGCCGTCGACAATTCCCCAGCGTCTCATCCAGGAACCGGGTGGCGTGCAGCACATTGGAAGCAATGACCAGGTCGTAGCCGTGGCGGTCGAAGCCCTGCTCCACGGGGTCGACCTCGATGTCCAGCACCCGGTAGTCGATCGACGCCTCCGCACCGCCGAATCGCCTCTCCGCCTCGGCGAAAAAACCGGCCGAGATGTCGGTGTAGGTGTAGTCGAAGCGCCCGGCGGGAAGCTCGGGCAGCACCGACGCCGTCGCCGACCCGGTGCCCGCTCCCACCTCCAGCACGCGCAGCCGTCGGCCCTCCGGCAACTCGGCCAGCAGCGCTGCCACCGCGTCGCCCAGCATCCGGTTTGAGGCCTGGGCCATCGGCGCCTTGATGTACAGATCGGCGGCGCTGGGCTCACCGCTGCCAAACAGCAGGGTCAGCGGATCGGCGTTGCCCACAACCACCTCGGCCAATGCCCCGGCGCATCGCCGGAACAGCCCGATCTCCATGGTTCCGTGCGGGTACTGGCCCTCCATCCAGTCGGCCCGGGCCGCCGGATCGCCGGCCAGCACCTCGGGCAGGGGATCATCGGAGCCGACATTCACGGTGAACTCGTCGCCTACTTCCTCCAGCGCGCCGGCTTTGGCCATCATCTCGAGCATCCGGCGGAACAGGCGTCCATGCTCGGGGGCAACCCCCAACTGCTCCCTCAGTTCATCGGGCACCACCGTGTCGCCCGCGGTGCGCACCCACCCCAGCCGATCCAGGGCCAAACGGGCGTACGACCACGCCAGCCGCTCGAGGTCGGCCAGAAACCCGGCCCGGCTCTCGGCCTCAACCCCCTCTGCCGCCAGGTACTGGGTGAACGGCTCTGAGCCCGCGGCAATGGCACTCGGTGGGGGCAGGAAATCGGCCGGCAATATCCCTGGGGCGAGAGGGCTGTCTCGCCAGACGATTTCATAGAGGAGATCGTCGAGGCTCCCGGCGGCCGACAACAGCGCGGCCCGCGTGGCCCTCTTCACCGTATAGCCGCTCAAACCCCCGAGCACGGTGCCGCGCTGGTCGTAGAACACCAGGTCTCCGGTAAGAACCTCAGGTGTTCCCTCTGACGGTTCGGCGGCTTCCTTCAGCCGCGCATGGCATACCAACTGGTCGGGCATGGGTCCGGTGAGCCACAAGCGCTCCCATCCGAAGGGCAGATAGGCCACCCCGTCATCGCCTCCGGCCCCACTGCGAGCCTCGGCCATGACCTGGAAGCAGCCGTCCAAGAGCAGCGGATGCACTTCGATGCCGCCTCGGTCAATGGTCTCGGGCAGCGACAATTCGCCCACCGCTTCGCCTTGGGAGGCCCACAGCACCCGCAGGGTGCGAAACGGCGTACCGAGCTCGACCCCTGCGCCCGTACGAGAGCGGTAGAACTCTGAGACGTCTCTGGGTTCCAACCCGGCCTTCAGTCCATCCAAGTCGACGCTTTCGGCCCCCTCAATCCGCCCGGCCTCCGAATGGGCCAGGCCCTCGGCGTGCCGCGTCCATCCGTCCTCACCCGGGCCCCGGCTGTAGATCTCGAATCGAGCGGGCGCCCTCGGATCGGCCTCGTCCAAAACGAACTGCACTTGGCGACCCTCGGGCGCCGCCCCTTCATCGGAGTCCGGCTCAGGAAAGACCATCGGGCTGAGCAGCTGGAGATCTTCCACCACAAAGCTGCGGCCGGTTGGGGTTGATGGCCGACCGTTTCCATTGGCAGCCAGCGCCGAGACCGCCATGGTTCCGTACAGCGCGCCCGGTGTGATCACCTGCCCATACACCCGGTGGTCACTCAGCCACTGCGGATCGGAGGGATCCATTTCCGTCTCAAACTGAAGCTCGCCTCGGGGGGATTCGTGGCAAATGCCGAGCAATGGGTGCCCCTCGCCGGATCGACGGCGTTTTGCGGCTTCCACCCAGTGGCGCTGGCGCTGGAACGGGTAGCCCGGAAGCGATAGGCGGCGTCGGGACTCGCCTCCGTACAGGCCCTCAAAGCTGATATCGAGCCCGGACTGGTACGCCCCCACCACCGCGTCGAGGAATCCGCAGCCATCCTCGGGGGTCGGTGTTCGATCCGAGGGCCGCTTCATGCTCGACACTGCAATCGGCTCGGCCACCGCGGCCTGGGCGGGCCAGGACAGAACCGTCATGGGGCCGAGCACCGCCCCGGGGCCGACTTCGATAACCGCGTCCACCTCCAATTTGGCCAGCGCCTGCACACTGTTCCGAAACTCCACCGGCTGGCGGGCCTGGCGACGCCAATACGCCCCGTCCATCGCTTGGCCATCTTTCAGCACTTGGCCCGTCATGCTGCTCACCACGGTGAGCGAAGGCGCGCCCACCGCAAGCTCGGTGAGCAGCCCCTCAATGCCGTCCAGAATCGGTTCCACCATGGCGCTGTGGTATCCGGCGCTCTTCTCCAGTCGCCGGACCCTGACCTCGTCGGCCTCGAAGCGCCCTAGCAGCGCCTCAACATCGGCGGTCGGTCCGCTCACCATCAGGTGGGCCCCGTTGTCGGCGGCAATGGACAGCCGCGAGTCACCCGAGGCGGCGCATTGCTCCTCCACTGCGGCGACCAGCACCGATGCCGGGGCGAACACTGCGGCCATCGCGCCGGGCTCTGGCAGCTCCGACATGAGCTTGCCCCGCCCAGCGGCAAAGCGAAGGCCGTCCTCCAGGCTGAGCACGCCCGCGGTGTGAGCCGCCGCGATCTCCCCCAGGCTGTGCCCCACCACCGCATGGGGCCGAACCCCCAGGCTCGACCACAGTGCGGTGAGCGCACACTCCAACGCGTATATGGCGGGCTGCGTCCACGCCGGATCGTCCAGGTCTCCGTCGGCGTCGGGCCACCCGAACATCACCGCCAGCAGCGACGTGCCCCGCTCGTGGCGAAACACCTCCTCGCAACGATCCAAGATCGCCCGCACCACCGGCTCGCTCTGGTAGAGCGACTCCCCCATGCCCACCCACTGGCTGCCCTGCCCGGTGTAGGCAAAGGCCACCTTTGGTGCGACCGAAGACCCGGCCACCTCATCACCAGATTCCACCAGCGCATCGAGCTTGTCCCGCAGCGACTCGGCGTCGGTGAACACCACGCCGGCCCGATGGGAGAAATGGCTGCGGCCGATCCCGGCCGTCCAGGCAGTGTCAGCCAGCACCTCCCTCGACGGGGGACCGATATCGTCGTCTAACCACTCGAGATAGCCCTGGGCAAGCTCCTTCAGAGCTTTGTCCGACTTCGCCGAGAAGGGCAGCAGCCTCGCAGGGCGCACCATGGCAGGGGCGTCCACCGGCATGGCCGCTGCGTCATCCGCGGTGGCGACGGCAATAGACCGAGGAGGACCTGTCGGCCACCGTTCCTCGCCGGGCTGGGCTGGTTCGCAGTCGCCCACCCCGTAGGCCTCCACGATGACGTGGGCGTTGGTGCCCGACCAGCCGAACCCGCTCACCCCGGCGATAGCCATGCGGTCGGAGCGGTTCGGCCAGGGGGTGGGCTCAGCCGTCACCTTTAGCGGCACCTGGTCCCAGTCGATCGCCGGGGTCGGATTCTCATAGTGCAGGTGCGGGGGGATCACCCCCTGCTTCATCGACAACATCACCTTGACCAGGCCGGCCACACCGGCGGCTGGCTCCAAGTGGCCGACGTTGGTCTTCACCGACCCGATGAGCAGCGGTTGATCGGCGTCGCGCTCTTGGCAATAGGCACCAACGGCAGCCTCCAACTCAATGGGGTCACCCACTGGGGTTCCGGTGCCGTGCGCCTCCAGGTAGTCCACCTCAGAAGGCTGAACCCCCGACCGGGCCAACGCCTCGGTGATCACCAGTTTTTGGGCCACCCCATTGGGCACGGTCAACCCGGTGCTGGCGCCGTCCTGGTTCAGCGCTGACCCCAAGATCACGCCCCAGATCCGGTCTCCGTCGGCCTCGGCATCGCTCAGCCGCTTCAGCACCAGGATGCCGCAGCCCTCGCCTCGCACATATCCGTCGGCCGCAGCGTCAAACGTCTTGCACTTCCCATCGGGGGCCAGCATCCCGGCATTGCCCCGCAATTCGAACAGCCGACCCGACAGGATCACGTGTACCCCTCCGGCCAGGGCCAGGTCGGCCTCTCCCCGCTGGAGCCCCGATACCGCCTGATGGACCGCGGTCAGCGAAGAGGAGCAGGCGGTGTCCACCGCCAGCGCCGGACCTTGCAGCCCCAAGGCAAAGGCCACTCGTCCGATGGCGGTGTTGAAGGATGTGCCGCTCACCGAATACAGGCTGACCGCCGCCTCGGCGGAGGCGCTGTTGGCCAAGATCAGGGCGCGGTAGTCGTAGTTGCTGATCCCGGCATACACCCCGGTGCGGCTGCCGCGAAGTTGATCGGGGTTGATTCCCGCGTCCTCAAGGGCCTGCCAGCTCGTTTCCAGCATCAGACGCTGCTGGGGATCCAGCAGCTGGGCCTCAACCGGCGAGATCCGGAAGAACGAGGCATCGAATTGGTCGATGCCGCTGATGAATCCGGCGAATCGACAGGCATCATTCTGAACGTCGGCATCTCGGAATAGCTCTCCGATTCGCCCCACACCAGAGCCGGGAACCCCCTCGCTTACTGCGTTCTGACCCGTTTCCAGCAAACGCCAGAACTCCGACAAGTTGCCAGCACCGGGAAACCGGCAGGCCATCCCGACAACCGCGATGGATTCCCCTGTTCGCGAAGCCATGCTCTCTCCTACGCCGAGGCTAACCCGTGCCTTTGACCTGAACCGTCACCACATCCAGGCCGTGGTATTTCTGATGGTGGACCGTTGAGGCGTAGTGCCGCAACAGGCGAAGCGAGATCTCGCCTTCCTCAACCCCCTCGGATTCCTCGCTCAAATACGCCAGCCGGTCTTCGAGGTTCTCTTCGTCGAACACGGCCAGAAACTCCATCTCCACTGAACCGGCATCAGGACGGGCCTGGATAATCAAACGAGGGCTTTCGTCGCTGGTTTGGTGCTCCTCCATCCGCAGAAGGCTCATCAGCGTTTCCTCGCCAGCCGAGCGCAGCCGCAGGCTGGAAGCCTTGCTCCAGCCAATCTGATCGGCCACTCCCTGGAGGAATTCGTCGATCTCCCCCAACGAGGAGAGGTCGAGCTCGACGGCCAACCGGCTGGGCCGGTGCGGGCTGGTCAAATCCAAGAACACGGTCAGCACAACGGAGACAACCGCCCCCACCATCACGCCGTTGTCCAAGAGCGCCCCCCATGTGGTGCCCAGCAAGTCGGCGAATATGGTCTGGTTCTCCAGCCCGACCCCCAGCGAGAACGCCACCCCCACCACCATCGCCTTCTGGGCGTCGAGTCCGTCGCGCATCACCGTTTGGATGCCCCCCACGAACAGGAGCCCGATCGCCGAAAGAACGTAGGCCCCCATCACCGGGCTCGGGATCACCGTCAATACGGCGGTCAGCTTGGGAAAGAATGCCAGCAGGGCGAACAGCGCCCCGGCGGCGAACCCCACGCTGCGGGCGGCCACCCCGGTCAGGGTGGTCAGCTGCACGCTCTTGGACGAATAGACGGTGGTGGGCGGGGTCCCGGCCAGGCCGGAGAAGAAGATGCCCAGTCCGTTGGTGTTGAGCGAGCCCTGCACCAGCCGGAAGTCGGTCACCCGCGGCCGGCGCCACGAAGCCTGCTGGATGGCGACGCTGTCGCTGATGTTCTTGATGCCGCCCACCAGCGTCACCACCACGAACACCGGCAGCAGCGCCCAGAATCCGGCGCCGGGAGTCAGGTCGAATCCCGGGGCACCGCTGTTGGGGACGCCGAACCAGGGGTCTTCGATGACGCGCTCGAAGTCGAACGCCCCGAAGAATGCGGCGGCCACACAGCCCGCTCCCATGCCGATGATGGGCGACCAGAGCCGCCAGGCCCCGGTGACCTTCAACGCCAGAACCACCGTTGCGATCAGCGTGACCAGCGCGATGATCGGGCCGGCGGCATCTGAGGTGCCCTCGGGCACCTCCGGCACGCGGTCGAGGGCGATGGGCAAGACGGTGGCGGCGATGAGCATTAGCACGGTGCCGGAGACCACCGGGGTGATGATCCGGCGCAGCAGGGGCAGCCAGAACGACAACAGGAGATAGAACAGCGAGGACACCACCACGAGGCTGGCCAGCAGGCTCGGCCCTCCCTCGTTCAACGCCAGCACTGAGATGGCCACGAAGTTGGTGGTGACGCCCATGAGCAGCACATGGCCGGCGCCGAATCTTCCGATCCGAGTGGCCTGCAAGGCGGTGAGGGTCCCGGAGATGATCAACGCGGCGAACACCGCCCACGACAGATAGGAGTCTCCCTGGCCTCCCGCCCGTGCGGTGATGGCCACGATCAGCACAATCCCCAGCATGTTGGCCATCACGCCCTGGGCGCCCACGGCAATAGCCACCAAAGGGGGGCAGGGATCGTCGGGCTCGTAGCGGATGGCCTCGTTCATGATTCTGATTGCGCTACCGCGAGCCTCGGACCTGCACGGTCACGATGTCCAGCCCGTGGTACTTCTGGTGATGGACCGACGAGGAGTAGTGGCGAAGCAGGCGAAGCGACACATCCCCCTCCTGCAAGCCCTCGGCCTCTTCGGACAGGTATGCCAACCGGTCCTCGAGGTTCTCCTCGTTGAACACGGCGAGAAACTCCATCTCCACAATTGCGGCCTCGGGGCGGGCCTGGATGATCAACCGGGCGGCCTCCTCGGCATCCGCCTCGGGCTGCATCAGGCTGGTCAGCAGCTCTTCGCCGGCCTCATCGGGTTGCACCAGGCTCAGCAGGGCCTCCTCTCCGGCGGAGCGCAGCCGCTGGGCAGAAGCCTCGTCCCAGCCGTTCCTGGCCGCCAGTTCTTGCAGGAACCGATCGATCTCAGGAAGCGACGAGACGCTCAGGTCGACTTCCAAGCGGCTGTGCCGCTGCGGGCTGGTCAGGTCCAAGAACACGACCATCGCCAACGCGGCCAATGCCCCCATCAGCATGCCGTTGTCGAGCAGCAGGCCCCATTTGTGGCCCAGGAGGTCGGTGAAGATGGTCTGGTTGTCGAGTCCCATTCCCAGCGCGAACGCAACCCCCACCACCAGAGCCTTCTGCCCGTCGAGCCCGTCCTGCACCACCGTGCGGATACCGCTCACAAACAGCAGGGCAATGGTCACCAATAGATAGGCGGCCACCACTGGGCTGGGAAGGGTCAGCAAGAACGCGGTCAGCTTGGGCAGAAAGGCCAGAGCAAGCAGAGTGCCGCCGATGACATAGCCGATGCGGCGAGCCCCCACCCCGGTGAAGCTGATGAGCGACACGCTGGTACCCGAGTAGACGGAGGTGGGTGGAATGCCGAAGATGCCAGCCGACAAGATGCCCAGGCCGTTGGTATTCAGGGAGCCTTGAACCAGCCGGAAATCGGGAACTTGGGGGCGAAGCGAGGAGGCCTGCTGTATGGCTACGCTGTCGCTCACGTTCTTGACCCCGCCTGCCAGTGTTACCACCACGAACGCGGGCAGAAGCGACCAGAAACCTGCCCCCGGGGTCAGATCGAATCCGGGGAAGCCGCCAGAGTCGGGGATGCCCACCCAGGCCGCATCGCCAACCGGGCTGACCTCGTAGGCACCGAACAGCACGGCAACCACGCTCCCGAAGACGATCCCAATGAGCGGTGACCACAATCGCCCTGCTCCCGATGCCCGCATGTACAGCAGGGTGCATACCGCCAGCGTCAAGAAGGCAATGGTCGGTCCCGCGGCCTCGGGCGCGTCGGCAGGCACCTCTTCCACCCGGTCGAGTGCCACCGGCAAGACGGTGCCGGCGATCAGCAGGAGGACCGTGCCGGTGACCACCGGGGTGATAACCCGGCGCATGAACGGTAGCCAGAAGGCCAGCACCAGGTAGAACAGCGAGGCCACCACGGTAAGGCTGGCCAACAGTTTCGGGCCGCCCTCGGCCAAGGCCAACACCGAGATGGCGATGAAGTTCGGGGTGGGGCCCATGATCAGGATGTGCCCGGCGCCGAAGCGCCGGAATCGGCTGGCCTGCACCGCAGTCAGCACCCCGGCGATGATCATCGCCGCGAACAGCGACCACGAGAAATAACCGGCGTCTTGGCCCCCCGCCCGGGCGGTGACCACCACAATCGACACGATCGGCGCCAGCGCCAGCACCACGCCCTGAAGACCAGCGACGGCAGCAACCCCCGAAGGGCAGTGGTCGTTGGCCTCGTATCGAATGGCGTCGCTCATAGGTGGTGCTTTCAGAAGTAACTATGGTTAGACTATGGTCAATCTTTAACCATAACTCCTGGAGGAACTATGTCTAGCCCATTAGCCGAGCAGTTCATCGCTGCGGGGGACTTCAAGGCCAAATGCTTGGCCCTGATGGACAGGGTGCGAGACGAAGGCGTGGAGTTTGTGATCACCAAATACGGCCATCCTGTGGCTCGGCTTGTGCCGTGCGAACCGAAGCGGGAAGTGCCCACTCTGCGGGGCATGGGACGCGATCAAATCATCATCCACGGCGACCTGACCGAACCAACCTTCGGCGATGAGCCGGCGGATGAGATGATGGATAACTGGGATGCATTGCACCGCTCGCGTTCCGACAATTCAGCCTGATGCTGATCGCGGACACCCATGTTCTGCTCTGGGAATTGAGCGACATGGAAAATATTCCACCCGTGGTCAGTGGGGCAATCCAAGACGCCCTTGCCTCGTCCGAACTGGCTGTGTCTACAGCCACCTACTGGGAGCTTGGAGAGCTTCTGCGCAAGGGCAGGGTCGAACTGGCCGGGGGCTTGAGAACCTGGCGCTCGCGGCTTCGGGACAGTGGCATCTATGAGCTGCCCATCGACACGGAGATCGCCCTCCGGGCGGTAGAGCTGCGAGACCAAGCCGCGCCCAACGACGCTGCCGACCGATTCATCATGGCCACCGCGCTCACTCGCAACGCGGTACTTGTCACCGCCGACCGGGAGATTCTGGCCTGGAACGGTCCCCTCGACTGCATCAATGCGACCTAGCCTAGAGCTTGGCCTCGCGGGGGTCCCAGAGAGCTCGGAGGGATTCTCCGATGCGGTTCAGCGACAGCACGGTGAGGAACATCATCACTCCGGGCACGAACACGATGTGGGGCGCCTTTTCCAGCAGATTCGGATCGCGGCCCTCCTGGATCATGTTGCCCCAAGTGGGCGTGCTGATGGGATCGATGCCCACGCCCAAGAAGGCCAATGAGGTCTCAGCCACGATCACCACCGCCACGACGATAAAGGCGTAGGAGGCCAACGGCAGAGCCACGTTGGGCATGATCTCCCGGAACAGAATGCGGCTGTTGGACGCCCCCATGGCCTTGGCCGCGGTAACGAATTCCCGAGCGGCGAAGGTCAGTGTGTTGGCGCGCGACAGCCGTCCCATGGTGGGGATGCTCAACACCGATAGCGCGAGCGTGATCACGAGCACGCTGCCCCCAAAGATGGCCACGATGGAAAACAGCAAGATCAGGGCGGGAAAAGCCAAAACGGCGTCGGTGATGATGTTGAAGAATCCTTCGGTTGCCCCCCGAAAGAAGCCAGCAGCCATACCGATAACCGACCCCACCGCCAAGCCGATTCCCACTGCGCCCAAGCCCACGATCAGCGAGATTCGCGCCCCCCGAATGCTCTGGTTCATCACGCTCTTGCCCAGCCGATCGGTGCCCAGGGGCTCGTCGGTGGTGAACGACGGGGGCCGCTCCCGATCCTGGAAATTGGCTTCCAAGCTGTCGAACATCCCGCCCAGCTGCAAGAAAACAAAGAGCACCAGAATGAACAGCCAAACCATCGATATCCATACGGTCGCGTCGACCCGAGACCCAAATATCGCCCGAATCAGCTGCCCTACCCCGGTGAGAATGCCGTATATCCCTCCGAGGGCGAGGATCACCTGAAGCCAGGCAACGCTGTCGTATGTAACCAAGAGCTGTATCAGCAGCAAGGCCACCCCGATGACAAATCGGGCACTTCCTTCCCGACCTAGGCGGGCGCGGCGACCCCGCTCGGGATCGTCGACAAGCTGAGCCTCAGGTTCGGCAACGACGCCAGTGAAGTCAGCCACGTCTAATCCTCGGATCAAGCAGGGCGTAGGTGATCTCCACCAGCATGTTCAACATGATGTAGGCCACCGCCACTACCAGCACCAGACCTTGCAGCACCACCAAGTCATTGCCGGTGATGGAGTCCACCATCTTGAGCCCCATTCCCGGGAGCTGGAACAGCACTTCGATGATGACGGTGCCGCCGATGAGCCGGCCGGTGCTCACCCCCGCCAAAGTGATGAGCGAGAACGACGACGGTCGCAGGGCGTGGCGGAACAACACATGGGCGGGCGACATGCCCTTGGCTCGGGCCGTCAGCACAAAGTCGTTTTGCAGGGTGGCCATCATGTCGGCCCGCAACAACCGCTGGAACACGGCAATCTCAGTCAGAGACAACGCGACCACCGGCATGATCAAGCGGCGGGAATGGTCCCACCAGTCCCATTCAGTGAGCCGGGTCCACCCTTGGGGCGGCAATATGTCGAGTTGGTTGAACAAGATGAAGATCAGCAGGATGCCGACCAGGAACTGGGGTAAGGAGATAGCGGCAAACGATGCCGCGTTCAACGCTCGATCCACTCTTCGTCCCGCCCGATAGGCGGCATACACCCCCAGCGGAATGGCCAGAATCAGCGCCAGAGCCTGGGCTACCACCGTCAGTTCCAGGGTGATGGGTAGCCGCTGTCGAATGGTGTCCGAAACTTTCAGGCCATGGGTTCTTACCGACTCGCCCAGATCACCGGTAAGCGCATCCCCCAGCCACTTGCCGTAGCGAACCACGACGTTTTCGTCGAGTCGAAGCTCCCGGTTGACCAACTCCCGGGCGGCGGGCTCCTGGGCCCGCTCTTGGCCTAGGAGGCGAATGGTGGGATCACCGGGCAGCAGCTCCACATAGAAGGAGGAAAAGAAGCTCACCAGAATCAGCACCGGAATGATCCGGATGATGGTGCGACCGATGGTCTTCAACTGCTGTCACCTCCCCCTGCGCCTCGGCGCGGGCCCCATAGATGATGCCCCATAGAACAGGGGGTGGGCACGGACCGTGCCCACCCCCTCGTTCTCAGATGAGTTTCTTGGCTAACCCTTAGCGGTGAATTCCAAGAGAATGATGCCGGCGTCGGTCTGGAATATGCCCGAAACCTCGTCGGTCCAGTAGTAGCCGACCTCGCCCTTGCTGGTCACGATGACCGGGACCTGATAGGCGAACTCGCGCTGGAAGCGGCTGTAGCCCTCGTAGCGCTCCTCGAAGGTGACGCCTTCGCGGCCCTGCTTGAGCGAGGCGTCAAATTCCGGATAGCACGCCTTGGCCCAGTTGCGGGATGAGACGTTGGGACCGCACACGCCGTCCTCGGTGGAATCGCCGAAGTACACGTCGTACATGTAGTCGGGGTCGCCCACGGGGATGGCCCACGGGTTGGCCACTGATTCGCCGCCGAACACGGCACCGACCATCTCGCCGACCTCCACGCAGTTGGCGGTGGCGGAGATGCCAACCTCGCTCCACATGGCAATCAAGGTCTCCGTGAGGAGCACGTTCTCCGGTGAGGTGGTGCAGTAGGTCTGGAACTCCAGCGGACCGCCCAGTTGCGCTTCGCACTCTTCGAGCGCGGCAGCCGACGCGTCCTGGTCAAAGCCCGGCAGCACTGCTTCGGGATCGGTCCACGGAGAGCCAGGCCTCATCAAACTGCGGATCATGTTGTTCAGGCCCTCGTACACGATCTCGTTGATGGTCTCGTAGTCGATGGCGTGGGCCGCAGCCACCCGGCACTCCCGGATGTTGAACGGCTCTTTCACGTTGTTGAGCATCCAGTATCCGCCGTGGTTGTCAACTCGGGAGGTGGTGTTGACGCCCTTGGCGATTGCGTCTTGCAAGTTCTGGGGATGGCGGTCGTAGCCGATGTCGAGATCGCCGGCATTGAAGGCGTTGTAGCGCTGCGGCGGCTCGATGATGGGCTTGAAGGTCACGCTGTCCAGATAGGGGCAACCCTCACGGAAGTAATCCGGGTTGCGCACCACAACGGCCTGGTCGTCTTGGACCCACGACTCGAGCATGAACGGGCCTGCGCCCACGCCCTGCGGGTTGATGTTGACGTCGGAATTGAGGCCGGTTTCCGGATCCTGACCAGCCTGATACGTGGTGGGCGACATCATCCACGCCATACGGGAGGCGAAGATCTGTGCGAACACCGCGTTCTTGCTGGTGGCAGTGAGCTCGATGGTGTAGTCGTCGATCTTCTCCCACGAAGCGATCAGATCGGCCTGAGCCCGCGACTGCGACCCGATATCAGGATTCTGGTGGTGCTCGATGTTCCAGATCAGTGCGTCGACATCCAACGGGGTGCCGTCGGTGAAGTTGACGCCCTCGCGCAGCTTCAGCGTGAACACCTCATTGTCTTCAGTGGAGATGCTCTCGGCTAGGCCGGGAATGAGCTGGCCAGTGGCGAAATCCTCGTAGAACAGCGCACCGTAGATGGAGATCATCTGCGTGCCGCCCAGCGAGGCCCCGCCCTGGATCAAGGTGGGGTCCCATCCGACGATCTCACCGAACATGCCGATAGTGAGGTTGCCGCCGGTCGGCCGCCCGTCTGAGCATTCGGTGGTGAGGATTTCACCAGGGATGTACCCGGTGTTGCCGGTGGGCACTCCACCCGTTTCTTCCTCTTCCACCTCTTCGGACTCCTCGATGGTCACCACAGGCTCGTCTTCAGGCTCTTCGGCCGGGGCCTGCTCGGCAGGAGCCTCATCATCGGGAGCTTCCTCCGAAGGAGCCTCCTCCGAGGGAGCCTCGTCTTCCGGCTCCTCGGCTGCGGGTGCAGGTGTGCCTGCGGTTACCCCTGGACCGTCGTCATCGTCGTTGCCGCAGGAGACGGCAAACACCGTCAGCGCCAACAGGACGGCAAGAAGCCTCAACCAACGCGATTTCATGAGCATGACCCCCTCGGGTTTGGCTATGGACAGCCGGGCCTCAGCCGACTGCAAGTTGTCAGACCTTAGGGATTTATTGAGAGTGCGCGCAAAGTGTCGCCGCAGCTATGACTGCAATCGAGCGGCGGCAGGGACCAACTCCCGTTCCAAACGGTCGGCAATCACTCGAAAGTAGGGCAAAGGCTCCCCGATGGGGTCGGGAATCTCGTCGGCGGCCCGGCCGATGAACCGGGTGCTGGTTTGGGCTTCGCGCTGGGTGTGCAGTTGGGCGACCCACGCTTGGGAGTCGGCCCCGTTGCGGTTGCCCACCTGATCGGCAAGACGGCTCAGCTCTGCGGGCAAGAAGGTGGCCGCCGCCTTGGCCTCGCTGCGGGCCGCCACCGCCCAGCCGTGGTTCCTCGTCATGACCACGATCAGATCGGAGTCGTCCACCAGGTATTCCGAAAGGCGGCGGCTGCGGTGGGCCGACAAGTCCAGTCCCCGCTCGGCCATGGCGGCTATGGCGTACTCGTGGGCGGGCTGCCCGCTCCAGTCCATCGTCCCGGCCGAGCCCACCTCTGCGTCGGGGGCCAGATGGGCAAACAGCACCTCGGCCATTGGCGAGCGGCAGATGTTGCCCGTGCAAACAAACAGAACCTTGATGGCGTTGGAGTGTAAGAGCCGCATCGCCGGCTTTCTATGCTCAACGCATGACAGGTCCGATGGATGGAGTGAAGGTCGTCGAGCTCGGGGTGTGGGTAGCTGGCCCCGCGGCGGGCGGCATTTTGAGCGACTGGGGGGCCGACGTGGTGAAGATCGAACCCCCCGCCGGCGACCCGGCAAGGACCTTCCAGCAGATGCTGGGCGGAGACATGCCCACCAATCCAGTGTTCGAGCTGGACAACCGCTCCAAGCGCTCGGTGGTGGTTGATCTGGCCCATCCTGAGGGTAAGGCCATCGCCGCCGAGATCATCGACGACGCCGATGTGTTCCTCACCAACTTGCGGCTGAGCGCGCTCCAGCGGCTGGGGCTCGACTACCAGTCGCTGGCCGCCCGCAACCCGGGGCTGATCTACTGCGCCATCACCGGCTACGGGCTCGAAGGGCCCGATGCCGACCGCCCCGCCTACGACATTGCCGCCTTCTGGGCCCGCTCAGGCATCGCCGCCCAGCTCACCCCACCGGGCGGCGCCTTGCCGTTCCAGCGGGGCGGCATGGGCGATCACAACGTGGGACTGGCCGGAGCCGCGGCCATCAGCGCGGCGCTGTACCACCGAGAGCGCACCGGCGAGGGCCAGATGGTGTCGTCGTCGCTGTTCCGGGAGGGCATGTACACCATCGGCTTCGACATCAACGTGCTGTTGATGTGGGGCCTCAACATGGCAGTGGGCACCCGGGAGGCCATGGGGAACCCGGCCATCAACAACTACACCGCGGGCGACGGGCGGCGGTTCTGGGTGGTGGGCCTGGAAGGCGACCGCCACTGGCCCCCGCTGGCCCGAGCCGTGGGCCATCCCGAGTGGATCGACGACGAGCGATTCGCCACCCCCCGCGACCGGGCGGTCAACGCCGTGGAGCTGATCGCCGCCCTCGACGAGGCCTTCGCCGCTCGACCGCTGGAGGAGTGGGCCGAGATCTTCGCCACCGAGCCCGACATGTTCTGGGCTCCGGTGAACACCCTCGACGACTTGTTGGCCGATCCCCAGACCGGCCCGTCGGGCGCGCTGGTGGAAGTGCCCGACGGGGCCACCGGCACCACCATGCTGGCCACCCCGGTCGACTTCCACGGCTCTCCATGGGCGCCTCGCAGCCTGGCCCCTGAGTTGGGGGAGCACACCGACGAGGTGCTGGCCGAACTGGGGCGCACTCCCGATCAGATCGCCGAACTGCGATCGAGCGGCACCGTGGCCTGAGCCTTTCCGAACTCCCAGCCATAGGATGTCGCCGTGCCTTTGACCAGACTCGACGAGACGCTGCGCCATCAGATACCCACCACGTTCGATCACGTGGGGACCAGCGACCCCCGGTTCTTCGACCGCTACTGGTTCTCGTGCTACGACCCGGGCGGGTCGCTGACCATGATCATCGGGGTGGGGCTGTACATGAACATGAACGTGTTCGACGGCTTCGTGGCCTGCCAGGTGCCCCGGGACGACAGCGGCAGCAACCAGCGGAACTTCCGCTTCAGCCGGGCGCTGCGCCCCGATATCGACCGGGTGGGGGTGGGACCGCTCGACATCGAGATCATCGAGCCGTTCAAGAAGGTCCGCCTGACCGCTACCGGAGGTGATCACCCCCTCGACATGGACTTGACCTGGACCAACTTTCTTCCCCCCAAAGAGGAAGACCATCACTTCAGCCGGGTTCGGGGCCGGGTCGCGCAGGACTACCGCCGCTACACCCAGGTGGGCCGCATGAACGGCACGGTCACCCTCGACGGCACTGATTACACCGTGAAGGACTGGTGGGGGGGCAGGGACCACTCATGGGGGGTGCGGCCCCAGACCGCCGGCCCCGAGCCAGTTACCGGGGAGGACGGCATCGACCCGCGGGCCCAACACGGGTCGGTGTTCTACTGGCTGCCATTCTCGTGCGATGACTATGGCGGCCACGTACAGATCCACTGCACCGGCGACGGACGCCAGCACTATTTGGACGGAGTTATCGCACGGCCCGACGGCACCGAGACCGAAGTGATGACGGCTGAGTTCGAAGTGTATTTCTGGGAAGAAACCAGGCGCTGGCGCGAAGTCCGGTCGAGATTCACCGATTCCGCCGGAGAGTCCTATGAAATAAAGACCAAACAGATCCACCGCGATTGGGCCATGATCGGTACCGGCTACGACTGGGGCTGGGAAGATGGCGGCGGCCTTGGGGTATATCGGGGGCAGTCCTACTCCGAGACCGACACTTACGACCTATCCCACCCCGAAAACGTGGTGCTCCCCTCTGGCGAGGTCCGCGTCCCCGGCCACCGCGAGGCGCCGGCGGTGGGCACCGTTAACGGCCAGCCTCTGGCCGGCCACCAGATTGTGATCTGCTCAGGGCGAGTGCCCTTCTTGGGCTTGAACGATGACGTGAGGCCATGGTGAGCCAAGAGCAATCCTTCAAAGACCAGGTGGTGATCGTTACCGGGGCCAGCCGCGGCGTAGGCGCAGGTTTGGCCACCCGCCTCGGCGAGCTGGGCGCGGGGGTGGCCTGCGTGGCTCGAGCCACCGACTCCGCCCGATTCAAGCTGCCCGGCACGGTGGACGAAACCGCGGCAGCAGTTGAAGAAGCCGGCGGCGACGGCTTGGCCGTGCCCTGCGACCTGTCCCGTCCCGACCAGATCGAGGCCATGGTGGAAACCGTGGTGAACCACTTCGGCCGCATCGATGCCCTGGTGAACAACGCCGCAGTCACCTTCGTGGGCGACCTCGACATTGAGCTAAAGCGCTATGAGCTGACCATGGCCATCAACACCACCGCCCCGCTGCTGGCCACCCGGCTGTGCCGACCATTTTTGGCCGAACGGGGCGGGCGAATCGTCAATGTCTCATCGGCGGCCGGTCTCGCCTATTTCCCATCGCTGATGGCCTACGGCATGTCCAAAACCGCACTGGAGCACCTGACCGTGAGCAGCGCGGCCATTCTGGCCGACGACGGGATCGCCGTGAACTGCTTCCGCATCGACACCGCGGTGGCCAGCGAGGGCTTTGTGATGAACGCTCCCGACGCCGATCACTCCACCTGGGCCGACACCTCGGTTTCCGCCGAGGGCATCGTGTGGATGCTCCAACAGCCCATCTCCTACACCGGAAGGCTGGAGAGCATGGTGGGCATGGCCCAGCGGGAAGGCATCATGGCCGAGATCGCTCACAAGACCAGCTCCAACGCTCCTTCCGCCAGCCAATGGAGCATCGACCGCGCCCGGGGCATTGTCTAGGGCTCAGGAGGTCCACTCCTTCTGCCGCATTTGCACCGCCATGTGCGGCATCACGGTCACCGTCGAGGGCGACCGAGTATTAAAGGTAAGGGGCGACGACGCCCACCCCATCTCCCAGGGCTACACCTGTCCCAAGGGCCGGGCGCTGCCCGAGTGGCACCACCACCCGCACCGGCTCGACCGACCCCAAATCGGCGAACAGGCCGTGGGGTGGGACCGATGCCTCGACGACCTGGGCAGCCGCCTAGCCGCCATCATCGAAGAAAGCGGCCCTGACGCGGTGGCCATGTACCTGGCCAGCGGCTCGGCCTATGACGCCAACGGCCGCCGGGCCGCCGAGCGGTTCCTGGGTGCCATTGGCTCCCTCCAGAAGTACACCGCCACCACCATCGACACTCCCATGCGCCCGCTGGTAGCCGAACTCATGGGCGGCTGGTCGGGGATCACCCCCATGTGGGATCAGGAGTCAGCCCGGATGCTCCTTTTGGTGGGCACCAATCCGGTGGTGTCCCACGGCCACGGAAACGGACTGGCTGATCCCATCCGCCGACTTCGGGCCCAGCAAGAACGGGGCCCGGTGTGGGTGATCGACCCCCGCCGCACCGAGACCGCCCGCCTCGCCGACCGCCATCTGGCCCCCCGGCCCAGCACCGACTACCTGATCCTGGGCTGGCTGGTGCGTGAGCTGCTCGACGATGGGGCCGACTGGGACTACTTGAACGAGCACTCGTTAGGGGTAGAAGACCTCACCGCCGCGGTGGCGCCATTCACCTTGGACCGTGCGGCAGCCGGAACCGGGCTAGACCCCGACGAACTGCTCGATCTCCTCGACGCGGTGCGAACCGCGGGCCGATTATCGGTGCTGTCGGGTACCGGAGTGTCCATGGGCCGCCACGCCAACGTCACCGAGTGGCTGCTGTGGGCGCTGGCCGTGGTCACCGGCTCTTACGACCAGCCGGGCGGGATGTGGTTCAACCCCGGCTATCTGATGCAGCTCGACACCCGTGATTGGCAGCCCTCCGACGGCCAGCCCGAACCCGGACCGGCCAGCCGTCCCGAGCTCCCCCGCCGCTTCGGGGAGTACCCGTGTGCGGCCTTGGTAGACGAGATCGAGGCCGGCAACGTGCGGGCGCTGGTGGTAGTGGGCGGCAACCCGCTGATCGCCTTCCCCGATCGAAACCGGACCCAGGCAGCATTCGAATCTCTCGACGTGCTGGCGGTGGCCGACGTGGTGGAAACCGACACCACCGCGCTGGCCACCCATCTGCTGCCGGTGGCCGGTCAACTGGAGCGAGCCGACCTGCCCTGGATGCTGGACGCCTACCAGCCGGCCATCGCCACCCACTACACCCCCGCCGTAGTACCGCCCGGCGCCGACCGCCAACTCATGTGGCAGGTATTCGCCGACCTGGGCCGCCGACTGGGCGTGGGAGTGCTGCCCCGGGGAGTCGACCCCGACACTGCCACCGACGAAGACCTCCTAGAACTGATCGCCGAGCGGGGCCGCAGCGATGCCGCCACCGTGCTGGCCGCCCGACGCGGGTTGGTGGGCGAAGCCAGCCCCGTTCACGGCTGGGTTCTCAACCGAGTGCTGCCCGAAGGCCGCTGGCGACTGGCCCCCGAGCCGCTGGTGGCGCAGCTTGCCGACCTCGACCGCCCTGCGCCGGTGGTGCTGTTGCCCCGCCGCCAGATGCGAACCATGAACGGGCAGCTCCGCGACTTGGGCGATGTGGGCCCCGAGGTGCTGATCCATCCCGACCACGGCATCGCCGACGGCCAGCCGGTGCAGGTGCGCAGCGCCCACGGCGAGCTGGTGGGCACGGCCCGCACCAGCGACGAGATCGCCCCCGGGGCGGTGTCCATCCCCCACGGCTGGGCCGACCCCAACGTCTGCACCCTCACCACCGCCGAAGTAGACGTCGATCCCCTCACCGGCATGGTCTGGCAATCGGGCCTGCCGGTGCAGCTCAGCCCAGCAGAATCAGCTTGAGAACAGCATGAGCTCCGTGGTGCCCAAGGTCTTGCAAGGCCACTAGTAAGACTGTATCTTACTTTCCATGAAGACGGTTATATCGTCGAAGGGCCAAATCGTCCTACCCGCCGAATTGCGCCGGCAAGATGACATACGGCCGGGTCAATCCTTCAAAGTAGAGAGAATTGAACGGGGCGAGTATCGACTGTCAGCAGACGATCCACCCAAAAACCAGGGTTTGGTGGACAAGTTGCTGGCCTGCCCAGCCCAAGGCTGGTTTTCCCCTATTGAATCTGAGACAACCGACTCGCTTGACCCTGCATGACGGTACTTGTCGACGCCAATGTGCTGTGCGAGCCCACCAGACCAGACCCGGATACCGCTGTAATCGAATGGCTGGCCCGCAATGAGCGGGAACTGGCCGTAGACCCCGTGATCTTGGGGGAAGTCCGATACGGGATCCTGCTGCTTCCACAAGGTAAGCGGCGCCTCAAGCTTGAGCGGTGGTTCAATGAAGTCGTCCAGCTCATCCACTGCATGGACTGGGATGGCGAAACGGGGCTCCGCTGGGCCGACCTGCTCGCCCAGCTCCGCGCTTCAGGACGACCTATGCCCATAAAGGACAGCTTTATTGCCGCTACTGCCCTAGCGCACGATATGCCGCTCGCCACCCTCAACCTCAGCGACTTCGAAGCCTGCGGCATAGATTTGATCGACCCTCGCCACGACTGAGTTGCTAGGAACTGGCGGGGGCGGGCTCCTTGGCCGAGCGGCCGTCAGGGCCCATGAGCTCCTCGCCCAGTGTGATGGCGCCAGCCAGGGCCACCACCATGATGATCGACGAGCCGGTGAACAAGGCTTCGGCACCCCAGTTCTCGTAGACCCACCCGGTGACCAGCGCGGCTATCCCCGCAATGACCAGGCCCAATGCCCCGTAGAGCCCTTGAGCGGCAGCCGCCTGCTCAGGAGGAGCCGACACCGCCACAGCCAGTTGTCCGGCCGGCAGGGTGAAGGCATCGAAGATCGCGTGGGCGGCCGACACCCCGATGAGCACCCACAGAAAGTCCACGTAGCCGTAAACCATCATGCAGGCCACCGCCCCCATGATCGAAAAGGGCATCAACCGCATGGGTCCCCGCTGTTGGGCGATCTTGCCCCCAAGAGGGGCCAGCGGAATCATCGGTATGGCGAACAGGGCAATGGAAGCAGCGATGACCAGCGTGCCGGCCCCGAGGTCGTCGAGCAGCACCGCCCACGAGGTCTCGAACACTCCGATGGTGGTGAAGAACGCGGCCCCGGCCAGCATCCCGGAATTGAGGGGTCGGATGCGGAAGAGATGCCGTACCGGCACTTTGGTTGCAGCCACCTGTCCCGCCGACAGATCCAGCCGGAAAATCCAGAAGTAGATCAACGCGTAGAGACCAGCCATGAATATGAAGGGAGCCCGCAAGTTGACGAACTCGGCCAGAAGCCCGGCCACCACCGGCCCAAGCACGAAGCCACTTATGTCGAAGGCCCCCATCGTGCCCAGGTTCTTGCCCATGTTGGCAGGCTCTCTGGTGATGAGAATTCGGCGAATGGCGGGACCAGTGGCGCCGGTTCCCGCGCCCAAGAAGAACCGGGCGGCGGTGAACTGCCACACTTCGTCGGTCATCGCCATGCTGAGCATGGACAAGATGGCTATGAGCACTCCGCCGTGGACGAGTACCCGGACGTATCCCCGATCGGCGAACCGGGCCAATCCGACTTGGGCGATGAAGCCGGCCAAAAAGCCCACCGCGATGATGAACCCCAACTCGGTCTCGCTGAAGCCCAGCTTCTCCCGGAACTCGGCCAGTAGGGTGAACAGCGAGCCGTAGCCCATCGACAATGAGCCGGTGACAACAAAGTAAGGCCAGAACGAGCGCGCCGTGCCCGGCGTGGTGTTCACAGCCATCGGGGAACCCTACTCCCCGCTCAGGGCGATTGACTCAGCGCTCTTCCCGGCGATAGGGCAGGCCCAGCGCGGCGGGCGCCACCGACGGGCGGTGGCGATGGCGCCAGCTGATGATCACCAGCACCACCACGGTGAGCACGAACGGGAGGATGCCGAGCAGCGCCGGCGAAATGCTGCTTACGTCCAGTCCCAAGACCTCGATGTCGAAGGTCTGCAACCGGGGTTGCAGGGCCAGCGTGAAGCCGAACAGCAGTGCGCCCAGCGCCAGCCGACCGGGCCGCCACGCGCCGAAGATCACCAGAGCCACCGCGATCCACCCCCGGCCGGCCACCATGCCCTCGGTCCAGCCCGGAGCCATGTACAGCGACAGAAACGAGCCGGCCGCCCCGGCGAACGCTCCGCCAACCATGACCGCCACCGAGCGCAGCGCCATTACCGAATGGCCGGCGGTATCTGTGGTGGCGGCCGACTCCCCCACCGCCCTGATGGCCAGCCCCAGCCGGGTGCGGGCCAGCACGAACCACACCGCCAGTCCGAGCAGCACAGTTAGGTAAACCACCGGCGGCTGGTCGAAGAAGATCTCCCCGATCCAGGGAATGTCGGCCAACCCGGCAATCCCCAGATCGGTGAACTGGGTCTCGGGCCGCTCCCCCACCACGTTGCGCCCCACATAGGCGGCCAGTCCCAAACCGCCGATGGTGAGGGCCAAGCCGGACACCACCTGATCAGCGCCCAAAACCACGCTGACCAGGGCGTGGAATCCGCCCACCAGCGAACCCACCGCGGCGGCGGCGAAAAACGCGGCCCACGGACTCCCCGTTTCCAGCCCCACCATGAAGCCGCTGACCGCGCCCATGGTCATCATCCCCTCGACTCCGAGGTTGAGCACGCCGGCCCGCTCTGCGATGAGCTCTCCGAGGGCGGCCAGAAACACCAGGGTGCCGAACTGCACGGTGGCCACGAACAATCCGATGAGGGCCGCTTCCGACATCAGGCCACTTCCCCGGCAAGATCGGGTTCACCGGACTCGGCAATCGACGACCCTCCCCCCGGCCCGGACCATTGAATCCGGTAGTTGAAGAACACCACGGCCACCAGGGCGCCGAACAGGATCATGGCCTGCAAGATGTCGGCGATGGCCGAGCTGACTCCCAGCGTCTGGATGCTCTGGCCCCCCACCTGCACCGCACCGAAGACGAAGGCCACCACCGCCACCCCCGAGGGGCGCATGAGGGCCAGGGCGGCCACGATTATCCCGGCAAAGCCGTATCCGTTGGACAATCCCGATTCCAGGCGGGCGGCCGACCCGGTGAGCTGCACTGCCCCGGCCAAACCGGCGATGCCGCCCGACAGCAGCAGCGCGGTCAGCACCTTGCGCCGCAACGAGACGCCGGCATAGCGGGCGGTATCGGGCGATGAGCCCGCCAAGCGCAGCTCATAGCCCCATGCCGTTCGGGACACCGCCAGCCAGAACACAAGGAGCAAGCCCAAGGCGATCAGCATTCCGATGTTGGCCCGGCCGAAAAGCCCGGGCAACGCGGCCTGCTCGGGCACCGGCTCGATCACCGCGAAGCCGAAGGACTCGGGATCCTTCCACGGGCCTGTCTCCAACCACTCAACCACCCGGATGGCCACATACACCAGCATCAGGGTGGTGATGATCTCGCTCACCCGGAGATGGGAACGAGCCAGCGCAGGACCGATCATCAGCGCCATGCCGCCGACAACCCCCGACACCATCATCAGGGCGATGAGCAGCGGGCCGGAGAGCCCGTCGGCCATCATGGCCACGCCGGTGGCGACGATGGCGCCGGCCATCATCTGCCCTTCGGCCCCGATGTTCCACAGGCCCATCGACCCGGCCACCGCCACCGACAGGCCGGTGAGCGCCAGCGGCGTGGCCCGCTCCAGGGTGCGCGACAGCGAATCAGTCCCCTTGAAAGCGGAGTCGAACATCCGCTCGTAAACCTCGGCCGGGCTGTGGTCCGACACCCACAGCAAGATGGCGCCCAGTATCAACGCCACCACAACGCCGAGCACAAAGCCCGCTGCTTGAGTGGCGGGCACCACCCGCTCCCTCCGGGCCAATACCGGTCGGATCATGCCCGGTCCCCTCGGTCCAGCACCGGCCGGATCATGCCCGTACCTGCCCGGCCATGGCCTCGCCGATCACGGTTCGCGGGGTCACATCCGGGCCATACTCGGCCACCACCCGGCCCTCGAACATCACCAGGAGGCGATCGGAAAGCGCCAGCAATTCGTCCAAGTCCTCTGAGATCAACAGAATTCCCACACCATCGGCTCGCTGGTCCGCCAAATGGCTCTGTATGGCGGCAACGCCCTGCACGTCCAAGCCGCGAGTGGGCTGGGCCGCAACCAGCACCGCAGGCTGTTCGGCCAGCTCCCGGCCCAGCAGCAGCCGCTGGAGGTTGCCGCCCGAAAGCCCGGCAACCGGGTCGTGCAGCCGGCCCGCCCGCACTCCGAAGCGCTCCACCAAGTCTTGGCAGAATTGGACGCACTTGGCCATCACCAACATGAGTCCCCGACGCTGAGATCGGTACGACCGCACCACTGCGTTGTCCACCACCGACATCTTGGGCGCCAACCCCACGCCGATGCGGTCTTCGGGCACATAGGCCAGCCCAAGGCGGTAGCGATCCGCAGGTGACGCTTCGGTGACGTCCTGCTCCTTGAACGTAACCCGGCCCTGAGAAGGCTGGCGCAATCCGGTTACTACCTCGGCCAGTTCCTTCTGGCCATTGCCCGACACCCCGACGATGCCCACTATCTCACCGGAGTGAACAGTCATGTTGATGTCGGCCAGCGCCGGCAACCCTCGGTCATTGAGGGCGCTGATGCCTTGCAGAGCAAGGACTTCGGGACCGGCTTCCAGCGCCGGCGGGCGCTGAACATAACCGCCCCCGGACGAACCCACCATCATCTCGGCCAAGGAGGAGAGGTCCACATCGTCCAAGTTGTCCACGGTGGCCACGGTTTTGCCCTGGCGCAGCACGGTGGCCTCGTCGCAGAAGGCCACCACCTGGTCGAGCTTGTGGCTGATGTAGATGATCGAGCGGCCGTCCTCGGCCATGGCCTTCAGGGTGAGCCCCAGCTCTGCCGCCTCCCCCGGCGTCAGCACCGCGGTGGGCTCGTCCATGACCAGCACCGAGGCGTTCCGCCACAGGGCCTTGAGGATCTCAACCCGCTGCCGCTCGCCCATCGAGAGCTGCCACACGGGGCGGGTGGGGTCGGCAGCCATGCCATAGGCCGCCGACAGCTCAGCCACCCGCTCCTCGATCTCCGCACTCCGCAGCAGCTCCGGCGCGGCCCCCAGCACGATGTTCTCAGCCACCGTCAGGGTGGGCACCAGCCGGAACTCCTGATACACCATGCCCACCCCCGCGGCTATGGCATCGGCCGGCGACTGGAAGAAGCGCCGCTTGCCGTTCACCCACACCTCGCCGCCGTCGGGCCGGTAGACGCCCGACAGAACGCTGACCATGGTGGTCTTGCCCGCGCCGTTCTCCCCCAGCAGCGCGTGAATGGTGCCGGGGCGTACCCGCAGGTCAGCCCCGGCACAAGCGATCACTCCGGGGAACTGCTTCTCAATTCCCCGGAGCCAGACCGCATAGTCGGCATCAGTAGATGCCATTTCTGGTTACGGGATACTCCCGGCTGGGGTCAGGACGGATCGGCGCTGCCGACGACACCCTCGACGAAAAACCCCATGCCCAGCATGGCGCCGTCGTCCATCGTCTCGCCTTCGGCCACGACCACGTTGCCGTCCTGATCGATGATGGGTCCGGTGAACACATCCCAGGTGCCTGCGACGATTTGGTCCCACACTTCGATGACTTCGTCTACAACCTCGGCTGGCACATCGTCTGCCGGAGGAGCCAGGGTCACGATCTCGTCGTCCATTCCGCCCCAATAGGCCCCCGGCGAGTAGGTGCCTGCGCCCACCGCTTCGATGATCCGGGCGTAGTACGGACCCCAGTTCCACACCGGCGCGGTGATGTAGGCATCGGGGGCGAAGGCGCTCATGTCGGAGTTGTACGACACCCAGCGGGCCCCGGCCTCCTGAGCGGCGATGCCGGGTGCGGTGGAGTCTTGGTGCATGGCGATCACATCGGCGCCGGCTTCCAGCAGCGCCGAGGCGGTATCGCCCTCAAGGGCCGGGTCGAACCAGGTGAAGGTCCAGTTGACGTGGACTTCCACATCGGGATTGGTCCGCTGTGCTCCCAGGGTGAAGGCGTTGATGCCCCTCAGCACTTCGGGAATCGGGAAGGCGGCCACATAGCCGATCTGGTTGGTCTCGGTCATGGCGCCCGCGGCCATCCCCGACAGGTAGCGGGGCTGGTACATCCGGCCGAAGAAGTTGCCGAAGTTGGTGTCGTTCATCTTGAACCCGCTGGCGTGCTCGAACACCACATCCGGGTACTCGCCGGCCAGCTCCTCCATCGGGTCCATGTAGCCGAAGGAGGTGCCGAAAATCACGTCGGCCCCCTCGTTCTCGATGAAGTCCACCACAACGGCGCGGAAGTCCTCGGCAACCTCGGGGACGTTCTCCACGAACAACGTGGTTGCGCCCGTCTGCTCCTCAGCAAAACGGCGCCCCTGGTCGTGGGCCCATGTCCACCCTGCGTCGCCCACCGGGCCCACAAAGACGAACGCGGCGACGACCTCGTCGTCCATCGGCGCCTCTGTGGCCATCGGCTCGGGCTCGGGCGCCTCAGTTGCCGCCGGTTCCGGTTCCGGGGCCTCAGTCGCCGGGGCCGGCGCCGGCTCAGGTGCAGCATCATCGTCGTCGTTGCCGCACCCAACAGCAACCAACGTGATCGTCGCCACAACCACCAGCAGCTTCAGCAAGAACTTCTTAGCCATATTTCCCTCCTTGAATCGGCTCAGCGAGCCAGCCCCAAGAGAGTAGCCTGTAACGCTGACGCGGGTGCCACAGACTCGGTTACCGCTTCATTACAACTTCGATTCGACAGGTACTGCCGTGACAACTCTTGCCAGCATCCCCGAAGGCTTCGGCCTCGAGACCGAGGTGATCAACACCACTGCTCGCGACCGGGCGGTGGAGCGATGCCGCCAGGTGGGCATCAAGCTGCCCACCTTCGCCCAACTGGCCCATCCCCCGAAGGCTGATTCCGAACTCATTCTTGTTGATCCCAACGCTGCCGACCCTGCCAACTTGTGGCGGGTCAACTGGTTCAATGACACAGGCGGTAGAGGCCGGACCGAGGTGCCCAACTACGTGGTGATCCCCCCGGCGCTGTCGGGGGTGGAGTCGCCCATCATCATGCTGCTGGGCAACCGGTTCCCGATGATCGGGGCCCACAAGGTGCTGGCCGCCTATTCCTGTTTGGCACCCCGCCTGGTGACCGGGCAGTTCGACCCCACCGAGAACCGGGCGGTGTGGCCATCAACCGGCAACTACGCCCGCGGCGGCATCGCCATCTCCAAGATCATGGGCTGTCGGGGGGTGGCCGTGCTGCCCGAGGGCATGTCGGCCGAGCGCTTCGAGTGGCTGGACCGATGGACATCCGACCCCTCCGACGTGATCCGCACCCCTGGCTCGGAGAGCAACGTGAAGGAGATCTACGACGCTTGCGCCGCCCTGGCCGAAGACGAGGCCAACGTGATCCTCAACCAGTTCTGCGAGTACGGCAACCACCTGGGCCACGTGACCGCCACCGCCGCCGCCATAGAACGGGTGTTCGAGCACTACACCGAGGGCCACTCCTCAGCCCGGCTGGCCGGGTTCGTGGCCGCTTCGGGCTCGGCCGGGACCCTGGGAGCGGGCGACCCCCTCAAAGAGCGCCACGGGTCGGCCACCGCAGTGGTGGAGGCGCTGGAGTGCCCCACGCTGTTGTACAACGGCTACGGCGAGCACAACATCCAGGGCATCGGCGACAAGCACGTCCCGCTGATCCACAACGTGACCAACACCGACGTGGTGGTGGCGGTGTCGGATCAGGCCACCGACGAGCTGGGCGTGCTGTTCGCCTCGCCGGAGGGACGGGTACTGCTGTCCCAGCGAGGCGTGGGCGACGACGTGATCGCCAATCTGGACGACCTGGGGCTGTCGTCCATCTGCAACATGCTGGCCTCGGCCAAGATGGCGGCTGCGCTGGGATGCGGGCCCGACGACGTGATCGTGACCATTGCTACCGACGGAGCTGCTCTTTATGGGTCGGAGCGAGAGAAGACCATCGAGACTGCCTTTGGGGGCGAATTCGGGGCGGCTGAGGCTGCCACGGTGGCTGGCCGGTGGCTCAACGGGGTGGACACCGACCACCTGCTTCAGCTCAGCTACCGGGACCGGGATCGGGTGTTCAACTTGGGGTACTTCACCTGGGTGGAGCAGCAAGGAGTGGACTTGGCCCACTTCGATGCCCGGCGGGATCAGGCGTTCTGGGTGGCGCTTCGGGATCTGGTGCCGGTTTGGGACGAACTGATCGCCGACTTCAACGCCCGAGTCGCCCAGCAATGATCCAAGGCCTGACTTGCTCGTGTGGGGCGGTGGCGGCAAGTGATGCGTGGGCTTGTGCGAAGAGGGGTAGTGACGACCGGGATCATGTGCTGGCGCTGCCGATGCCGGATTGGTCGGTGGATGGCGACAGCGAGCAGCCGTTTGTGCGTTATCGGCGGATGCTGCGGTCTTGGGTTGAGGCCGAGGACGACGGCTGGTTCGTGGACCGGGTGGGGCAACTCGACGCAGCGGTTGCAGAAGTGGACGAGCACGGGTTCCAGGTCACTCCCTGCGCGCAATACACGATTGATGCACTGCCAAATCGCGCTGAGATGCCAAGTCGGTCCGCCGTGAGGCGGCGTGTTGTAGTGAAGGACGAGACCGACAACGTGTCGGGATCGCACAAGGCCCGCCACACGTTTGGGCTGATGTTGCACTTGTTGGTGCGGGAGCGTCGGGACGGTGGTGCTGGGGAACGGCCCCCGTTGGCTATCGCGTCTTGTGGCAATGCTGCGGTGGCCGCCGCGGTGGTGGCTGCTGCGGAGCGGTGGCCGATCACTGTCTATGTGCCTGTTGACGCCGAGCCCGCTGTGGTGGCTCGACTGCGAGAGCTGGGGGCGAGAATTGAATCCTGTCCCCGGATTGATGGCGAGGAGGGCGACCCCTCCTACCTCCGCTTTCGGGAGGCGGTCAGCGCGGGGGCGGTTCCCTTTGGCTGCCAGGGTCCGGACAACGGCTACACCATCGACGGGGGGCGGACATTGGGTTATGAGCTGGCCGAGCAAGCCCCGGACATCGACCGGGTGTATATCCAGGTGGGCGGGGGGGCGCTGGCAACGTCGGTGGCCCAGGGACTGGCCGTCGGCGGCTCTCAAGCCGCGCTGGTGGCGGTGCAGACCGAGGGGTGCGCGCCGTTGGCTCGGGCGTGGGAGCGAACTGCCGAGTTGGGTGGGCTGGAAGAAGCCCGGCGGCAGCGCTCAGCGGTTATGTGGCCATGGACGCCGACCCCTTCTTCGGCGGCCGGCGGCATCCTCGACGATGAAACTTATGACTGGGCCGCGGTAACCGAGGCCATGGCTACCACCGGTGGCCACCCCGTCGTGGTTCCCGAACCGGTGGTCACCGAGGCCTGCGAGGCGGGTCAATCGGCCACTGGTATCAATGTCAGCCCGACAGGTTCGGCCGGACTGGCCGGTCTGCTCTGTGACGATCTTCCGGCCGACGCCAAACCGGCCGTGCTGTTCACCGGGGCGCAGCGGTGAGCGCTCGAACGGTGCTTCGTGGGGCCCGCTGGCCTGGCGACATCGCCATCGCTGATGGCGTCATCGTCGATACGGGAATCGTCGAGCCCCAGCCGGGCGATGCCGTGGTCAATGTGGATGGCGACATCATCACCGCTGGTCTGGCCAACACCCACCACCACCTCTATCAGTGGATGACCCGGGGCCGGGCGGTGGGCTGCGATCTGTTCGATTGGCTGGTGGAGCTGTACCCAGTGTGGGGGCGGCTGTCGGTAGACGACGTGGCTGCCGCGGCATTGGTCGGGCTGGGCGAGCTGGCCGCCACCGGATGTACTTCCGCCTCCGACCACCACTACTTGGTGCCCCACGGCGACGATGCGGTGTTCGACGCCATCGTCGAAGCGGCCTCGGCAGTGGGCATCCGCTTGCACCTCAGCCGGGGCTCCATGGACCTGGGCGAGTCCCAGGGCGGGTTGCCCCCCGACCACGTGGTGGAAGACCTGGACTCGATCATGGCTTCCACCGAGCGGGTGCTTGCCCAACATCACGACGGCGACATGGTGCATGTGGTGGTGGCGCCGTGCAGCCCGTTCTCGGTCAGCTCTGAGCTGATGGAGGGGTCGGCTGCCTTGGCCCGACAGCATGGCCTGCGGCTCCACACCCACCTCTGCGAGACCATCGACGAGCAGGAGCACTGCCTGGAGCGGTTCGGTCGCCGGCCGGTAGAGCAGCTTGACGAATGGGGCTGGGTGGGCGACGACGTGTGGCTGGCCCACGGCATCTGGTTCAACGACGAGGAGATCGCCCGACTGGGCGCCGCCGGGGTGGGCGTGGCCCACTGCCCGTCGTCCAACGCCCGTTTGGCCGCCGGCACCTGCCGAGTGACCGACCTGGAAGCCGCCGGTGTGCCGGTGGGACTCGGGGTAGACGGCGTGGCCTCCAACGAGGTGGGCGGTCTGTTTCCTGAGCTGCACCAGTCGCTGTACGCCGCCCGCCTGCGGGCCATGGACCCCAGCGCCTTCATGCCCGCCGACGCCATCCGCCTGGGCACCTCTGGCGGAGCGGCCTGCTTGGGGGTATCCGACCGCCTCGGCCAGGTTGAACCCGGCATGACTGCCGATCTCGCGGTGTGGCCTGGCGACGACATCGCCGATGTGGTCGATCCCCTGGCTGGGCTGGTGCTCGGCCCCGACCGCCGGGTTCGCCACCTCTACGTCGCCGGTAACCCCGTCGTCCAAGACGGCCATCTCTTGGGCTGCGACCTAACCGCCGCCCACGCCGACCTCGCCCAGCGAGCCCGCCGCCTCTGGGACTAGCTAGCGGTTTTCAGCGAGGGATATGCCGCTCCGATGGCAGTCCCAGGAGTGCTGGGGAGCCACCTAGCGGTTTTCCGCCAGCATCAAGGCCCCGAGGATGGCGTTGCGCATGTCTCGGGGATCGATTACGTCGTCGCTGCCGAGGCGACCGGCGAGGCGGTAGGGGCCGGAGCGCTGTTCGCGCTCTACTTGGGCTTGGGTCTCGGCGTCGAGCTTGGCTGAGCGGCCGCCGGCATCGGCGGGCATGGCGGCCATGTTCACGCTGGGCAGGGAGAACGACTGGGTCTGGTTGTCGAAGGGGTTCTGGGCCATCACCACCGAGCCGAAGCCGAACGCCTTGCGCATGGTGATCTCGATCTTGGGGTTGGTGAGGCGGCGCTCGGCTTTGTACATCTTGCCGCCCCACTTCAAGATGCCCTCCCGCTCGGCCTTGGTGCCGGCCATCACCCCAGGGTTGTCGGCCAAAAACACCACCGGGTGGTCGTAGTTGCCGATCACCTCTAGAAAGTCAGTGGCCTTGATGGCCGCGGCGGCGTCCACCGAGCCGGCCAGATAGGCGGGGTTGTTGGCCACGATCATGGTGGAACGGCCCCCGAAGCGGGCCAATCCGATGATGATGGCCGGGCCGTAGGCGGGCTGGATCTCGAAGAAGCTGTCGTCGTCCACGATGTGGTCGATCACCTGATGCATATCGTAGGGGCGCCGGTCGTTGGGGGGGATGATGTCGAGCAGCTCCTCCACCACCCGCGGCTCGGTGTCGGGTCCGCTGCTGCGGGGCGAGGGCTGGCCGGCCCTCTGGGGGAAATAAGACAAGTAGAGCCGGGCCATGTCGATGGCTTCCTCGTCGTCGAGCGCCTCGTTGTGGGCCGAGCCGGCGATGCGGGTGCAGACGTCGGCGCCGCCCAGCTCCTCTTTGGTCACGTCCTCGCCGGTGGCCGCCTTCACCAGCGGCGGGCCCCCGGTGAACATGGAGGCGTACGACGTCATGATCACGAAGTCGCTGAGGGGGGCGGCCAGCGCGCCGTGGCCCGCGGAGGCGCCCATCACCAAACACACCATGGGGACCTGCCCGTTCAGGTCGGCGTAGGCCTGGAGGTCGCCGGGCGAGCGGCTGCCCCCGGTGTCGGTGAGCCGGTGGCCGGCCCCTTCCAGCATGGTGACCAGCGGGAGGCCCTCCTGGGCGGCCAGCTCGGCCACCCGGTAGCGCTTGGCGGTGTTGCCCGCCCCGATGGAGCCGCCCAGCACGGTGAAGTCCTCGGCCCCGGCCAGCACGGTGCGGCCGTCGATCCGGCCGTAGCCGCACACGAAGCCGTCGGAGGGGATGTCTTCCAGGGTGCCCACCAGGGGGCCGATCTCCCGGAAGGTGCCGGGGTCGAACAGCCGGTCGATGCGCTGGCGCACATCCAGTTTGCCCCGGGAGTGCATGTACTTCTCCACCCGCTCGGGGCCGCCCATGGCCGCGCCCTCAGTGCGCCGACGGTCGAGCTCCTCCAGCCACGGCTTCCACTCCTCGCGGTTCCCGCTCCCTTGGCTCACGGCCACGATCCTACGTCCACCCCGAGCGACCGGGCCTCGGCGGAGCGCCGTCAGGCCGGAGAGAAAGCGTCAATCATGGCCCGCACATCGGGACCCAGGGGGTAGAGGATGGGACAGGTTGCCCCGTTAGCCACGTACTCGTCCACCTTGGCCCGGCACTCCTCGGCGGTGCCCGCCGCACACAGCATCTGCACGATGTCGTCGGGCACCAGCTTGGAGGCCGCCTCCACCTGCTCCATGGTGGCGGGCCAGGTGAGCACGGCGTTCACCTGATCCAGCAGCGAGTCGGGCACCCCGGAGGCGGCCATGATGTGGGGCTGCTGGCCCAAATACTGGGTCACCAGCAACCGGGCGGCGTCCAGCGCCTCACCCCGGTCTTCGGCCAGCGAGCACACCACCAACTGCGGGCGGTCGAGGTCGTCCACCGTTCGCCCGGCCCGGGCCGCGCCCTCGGCCAGGGCGTCCATGGCCCGGCGGTTGTAGTCGGGCGACACCAGGTAGTTGAGCACCACGCCGTCGGCGATCTCGCCGGTGAGCGCCATCATCTTCATGCCGGTGGCCCCGATGTAGATGGGCACGTCTTTGGGGCGGCGAGGCTGATGCACGTAGTCGAGCTCCACCCCGTCGAGGTGCACGTAGTCGCCGTCGAAGGTCACGTTCTCGTCGGCCAAAAGCGCCCGCACCACGGTGACCACCTCCCGCATGGCCCCCAGCGGGCGGCGGCGGTCCACCCCCACCTTGCTGGCCAGCGGATCCCACCACGCCCCCAATCCGCACAGGATGCGCCCCGGCGCCAGGTCGTCCAGGGTGGAGAACGTGGCGGCCAGGCGGGCCGGGTTGCGGGTCCACATGTCGAGCACCCCGCTGCCGACTTTGATCCGGTCGGTGGAGGCGGCGAAGGCGGCCATGGGCACGGTGGCCTCCCGCACCAGCCGGGAGTCGGCCTGCCACACGGCCTCGAACCCCCTCTGCTCGGCGTATTGCACGTATTCGATGGCCTCGGACACCGAGTGGGCGTCTTGCAGGTAGAGGGCCACGGGATATGAGCTCATGGGTCGATCTCCTCCAATTTGGCGAACAGTCGATCAGCGGCCTCAGCGGCCTTGGCCCGGATCTCGTCGGGGTCCACCCGGGTGGCCACCCCGTCGGCCAGCAGCGTCTCCCCGTCCACCACCACGTCGACAGCCCGCACGCCGGGGGTGAAGGCCAGCCGCCACGGGTCGATGGGGTCATAGCTCCAGCGGACGGTGTCGGAGCGGGCCTCGGGGAACAGCTCCCAGCCGTGGGCCAGCCACTCCCACGCGGTGTCGGGGGTGGCGGTCACGTCGTTTTCCCGGTGGCGGGCGTAGGCCACCCGGAACTCCTCGAGCATGTCGGCCCCGATGCCGTCGGTGCCCAGCGCCACCGGGTTGTCGAACCGGATCGGCCGGGCGTAGCCCACCGCGTTGTTCATGTTGGACCGGGGATTGTGTACCAGGGTGCCTTTGAGCTCGTGGCCGTCGGGCAGATGCACCCCGTGGATCAACAGCCACTCGTCGGTGCTCCACCGCTCCAGCCGCTCGGCGGCCGGGGCGTCCACCGGGCCCTCAGCCACGTGGATGTGAACCCCGGTGCCCAAATCGGCAGCCAGGCCGGCGGCGGCTTCCAGCGTGTCGTCGGTGCAGGTGAAGGCGGCGTGGACCCCGACCATGCCCCGGCCCCCGGCCCGCAGGAACTGCTCGTTCTCGGCCAGGCCCCGCCGAGCGCCGTCGGCGCCGTGGCGGTCGGTCACCCCGTAGGCGCAGCTGATCCGCACCCCCACCTCGGCGCAGGCATCGGCGATCACCTGAAGCGATCCCTCGATGGCGTTGGGCGACTCGTGGTGGTCGACCATGGCGGTGCAGCCCGCCTCCAGCGCCTCCAGCGCCCCCAACTTGGCCGACCACTCGATGATGTTCAGGTCGAGCGCCCGGTCGAGCCGCCACCAGATCAGCTCCAAGATGTCGGTGAATCCGGCGGGCGTGCGGGGCGGGGCCGGCATCCCCCGGGCCAGCGCGGAATAAAGGTGATGGTGGGCACAGACCAGCCCGGGCGTCGTGCCGGGCAAGGAGTGCCTCACTCCCCCATGGGAAGGCTGCTGTGCCACGTTCCGCTGTGGGCCCGCAGCGCAGCGGCCACCGCCCCGGCGGTGGGCACCAGGCCGATCTCCCCCACGCCTTTGATGCCGTAGGGGGCGCCGGGCTGGGGTGACTCCACCAGGATCACGTCCACCGGGGGCATGTCCTTGGGCCGCAGGATGCCCAGCGACTTGAGGGTCATGTTGGTGGGCCAGCCGTTCTCATCGGCGGGGAAGTCCTCGGTGAGGGCATAGCCCAGCCCCATGTGCACGGCCCCCTCGATCTGGCCCTCGCACAGCAGCGGGTTCACGGCCTTGCCCACGTCGTGGGCGGCCACCACCCGCTCCACCGCGCCCTCGTCGTCGAGCACCACCATCTGGGCGGCGTAGCCGAAGGTGGAGTGGATGATGGGGTTCTCCACGCCGTCGGACAGCTTGTTGGTCCAGTCCACCCGGTACTCGCCGAAGTAGTCCACGCCGGGCTGGCACCCGTCGGCCAGCGCGGCCTGACAGGCGTCGGCCACCGACCCGGCGCCCATCAGCGTGCCCCGGCTGCCGGTGGTCTGGCCCGCGCCCAGCTCATAAGTGGTGTCCACCACCACCCGCACCCGATCGGCGCTCACCCCCAGCTCGGTCACCGCCACCTGCTGGGCCACGGTGTGGATGCCCTGGCCCATCTCCGTCCAGCAGTGGCGCACCTCCACCTGGCCGCCCTCGTGGTAATCGTCGTCGAAGCGCACCACCGCCTTGGCGATCTCCTTGAAGCCGTTGCCCAGTCCAGAGTTCTTGAGGCCGAGCCCCAGCCCAACCGACTTGCCCGCGGCCCGAGCCTCGTCCCAGGCCGGTTTCACGGCTTCCAGGCAGGCGCGGGCCCCCAAAGAGCCGTCGTCCATGATCTGGCCCGGCCCCCAGATGGCGCCGGGGGAAACCGCATTGCGCGACCGCATCTCCCAGCCGTCGATTCCCACCGCCTCGGCCAGGCGATCCATCACGCCCTCCATGGCGAACTGGGCCTGGTTGGCCCCGAAGCCCCTAAAGGCCCCGCACACCGGGTTGTTGGTGCGGGCGGCCACCGCCTCCACGTCGATGTTGGGCAACGTGTAGGGGCCGCTGGCGTGGCCCGCGGCCCGCTCCAGCACCTTCATGCCCACCGAGGCATACGGGCCGGAGTCGCCCACCATCCGGGCCCGCAGCGCGGTAAGCTTGCCCTCGGCGTCGCAGCCGGCCCACACCTCGATGCGGATGGGATGGCGCTTGGGATGCATCCGCAGCGACTCCTCCCGAGAAACCGTACACAGCACCGGGCGACCCAGAAGCCAGGCGGCCAGCGCGGTCTGGGCCTGGTTGGCCATGTCTTCTTTGCCGCCGAACGCCCCGCCGTTGCTCACCAGCTCCACGGTGATCTTCTGGGGGTCGATCCCCAGCACCGAGGCCATCTGGTCGCGGTCGTCCCACACCCCCTGGCCGCCGGAGTACACGTGCAGGCCGCCGTCGTCGGTGGGCACCGCCAGGGTGGACTCGGGCTCCAAGAAGGCGTGCTCGATGCGCTGGGTTTGGAACACCTCGTGGATGGTGTGGGCGCTGGCCGCCAACGCGGCGTCCACGTCACCCCGGGCGTACACCGAGCGTGACAGCACATTGCCGTCGAGCTCCCACACCGCGTCGTCGCAGCCGTTGGTCACCGCGGCCACCGGGTCGATGATCGGGGTGTGTACCTCATAGGTCACCTGTATGGCCTCGGCCGCTCGGCGGGCGGTGGCCCGGGTGTCGGCCACCACGATGGCCAGCACGTCGCCCACATAGGAGGTGCGGCCCCCCTCGGGGATGAACACCGGCCAGTCGGTGTGGATGATCCCCACCCGCATCTCGCCGGGCACATCGGCGCCGGTGAACACCGCTGCCACGCCGTCGATGGCCTCGGCCGCAGCGGTGTCGATACGCACGATGTCGGCCCGGGCGTGCTCCGACAGGTGCAGCGCGGCGTGCAGCAGCCCCTCGGGGCGCAGGTCGTCGATGTAGTCGCGGTCGCCCAGGGCCAGTTCCCGGGCCTCGTACTTGATGCCCCGGCTGCCCACGCCGCCGGGCACCTCGGCTTCGGGCATCTCGCCTTGGGCCAGCGCCTCCACCGCATCCAGGATCTTGGTGTAGCCGGTGCACCGGCACAGGTGGCCGCCCAAGTGCCGGGAGGCCTCCTCGCGGGTCAGCTCCGAGCCCTTGCGGTCCACCAGCGATTTCGTCCGAATGAGAATGCCCGGCGTGCAGAACCCGCACTGAAGCGCCCCGCAGGCGGCGAACACGTCGGCCATGCGGTTGCGCTCCTCGTCCGACACCCCTTCCAGGGTCAGCACCTCGCAGCCGGCCGAGCGCTCCAGCGACGTCTGGCAGGCCACGCGGGCGCGCCCGTCCACCAGCACGGCGCAGCAGCCGCACTGGCCGCTGGGCGAGCATCCGTCTTTGGGCGACATGATGCCCAGCTCGTCGCGCAGTGCGGCCAGCAGGTGCTCGTGATCGCCGGTGATGGTCACCGATTGACCGTTGATGGTGAGCGTTGTCATGGCTAACCCCCCAGGGTCGGGGACGCCTCGCCGATGATCGGCGCCCCCTCTACGTATGGCTTCTCAAAAATGACCGGCATCTCCTCGGATATCGACTTGTACATCTCCGGGCGGCGGTAGCGGCTGAAGTCGTACAGCGTGTTCTTGTAGGCCGCGCACCAGTTGAGGTTGCAGGTGGCGGACACCAGCTCGTCGCCGTCGGTGGCCGCCTGGGCCAGCACCTCGCCGGAGGGGCCGATGATGCAGCTCTCGGCCAGGCTCTCCACCCCCTCCTCCTCGCCTCCCTTAGCCACGCCCACCACGAACGTGCCGTTCTGGTAGGCGCCGGCCTGCATCACCAGGCGGCTGTGGAATCCGGCCAGGAAGTCCTGCGACGGATCGGGGTAGTAGTGGATAGGAGTGTTATAGCCGATCAGGATCATCTCCACGTCGGCCAGCCCCATCACCCGGTAGGTCTCGGGCCAGCGCCGGTCGTTGCACAGGGCCAGGCCGATCTCGCCCCTAAACGCCGTCCAGGTGCGGAAGGTCTCCTCGGCGGGCTCGAAGTAGGCCCGCTCCAGGTGCTGGAACGGGCGCTGGGGCTCGTATTTCTCGTGGCCGGGGATGTGTACCTTGCGGAACTTGGCCACCTCTTGGCCCTCGCCGTCCACCAGCAGATAGGTGTTGTAGCGGTGGCCGTCGGGGGTGAGCTCGGCATAGCCCAGACAGAAGCCGATGCCCAGGCTGGCCGCCTCGTCGAACAGCGGCTTGACCTCCGGCGAGGGCATCTCGGTCTCGTAGAAGCTGTTCAGCTCGTCGACGTCGTCGATCCACCACCGGGGGAAGAACGTGGTCAGCGCCAGCTCGGGGTACACCACCAGCTCGCAGCCCTGTTTGTGGCCCTCGTGCAGAAGCGCCAGCAGCCGCTCCACCACCTCGGCCCGGGTCTCGTCGCGGGCGATGGGGCCGAGCTGGGCCGCGCCCACGGTGATCTCGCGCAGGTTGCTACTCAGGCGCGACACCCGCTCGTCGGCGGGGTCGGCCTCCAGGTGGGTGGTGAGCGTCTTGTCGTCGCGGGCGCTCATGCCGTCGCCCCGGCGGTTTTTTCAGCGGTGGCCTGCACTTCGGAGGCCTCGGCGATCTCGGCCAGCTCCAGCATCACCCGCAAAAGCACGTTGGCCCCCGCTTCCAGGTGCTCGGGCTCGGTGTGCTCGAACGGGTTGTGGCTGATGCCCTCCCAAGAGGGCACGAACACCATCGAGGTGGGGCACACCGGGGCGAACATCTGGGCATCGTGGCCCGCCCCCGAGCACAGCCGGCGGTGGCTGAAGCCCAGCTCGGCGGCGGCCTTCTCCACCCGGTCGATCATGTCGGGGTCGAACTCCACCGGGGCGAACCGGGCCAGGCGCCGCGAGGTGATCCCGGTGCCCGACTCGGCGGCCAGCTCCTCCAGGAAGGCGGCCAGGCGGTTCTCGGCCTCGGTCAACAGATCGTCGTCGGTGTTGCGCATGTCAACGGTGAGCACCGCATCGGAGGCCACCACGTTCACCAGGTTGGGGTGCAGCTCCACCCGCCCCACGGTACACACCTGTGGCGGGCCGAACTCGGTGGCCAGCTCGTGTACGAACACTGCGATGCGGGTGGCGGCCCATCCGGCGTCGTGGCGCATGTCCATGGGGGTGGTGCCGGCGTGGTTCGACTGGCCGGCCACGGTGATCTCGGTCCAGCTGATGCCCTGCACCCCGGTGACCGCGCCGATCACGATGCTTTCGGTGTCGAGAATCGGCCCCTGCTCGATGTGCAATTCGACAAAAGCATGGGGCGCAGGCGACGGACACGGGGCCGCGCCCCGGTAGCCGATGCGGTCGAGCTCCTCGCCCACCACCGCTCCGTCGGTGCCCACGATGTCGAGCGCCTCCTCCAGGGGCATCTCGCCCGTATAGACGAGACTGCCCAGCATGTCGGGCGGGAATCGGGAGCCCTCCTCGTCGGTGAAGAACCCCACCGCCAGGGGCCGCCGGGTGGTGATGCCGGCCCGCTGCACCGCCTCCACCACCTGCAAGCCGGCCAAAACGCCCAGGTTGCCGTCGTAGCGCCCGCCGGTGCGCACGGTGTCGATGTGGCTGCCGCACATCACCGGCGGCCCCGGCTCGGCCCCGGCGAGGGTGCCCACCACGTTGCCGATGCCGTCGATGCTGATCTCCATGCCCAGGTCCCGCATCCACGTGACAACGAGGTCGCGGCCGTCCCGATCCTCGTCGGTCAAAGCCAATCGGCAGGCACCGTCGGTGCCCTCGATTTCGCCTATCGAGGCCAAAGCGGCCAGGCGGTCGCTCAGGCCCTGACCATCGACGCTGATATCAGTAGCCACAGAAGACATATTTTGCCAGAGATTTCGCTTGTTTTGTACCCAGGAATCGCCAACTCTCCCTACGGGATAGGCGTCCAGCGAATAGATTTTATCTGCTGTGAGTTTCAACCGTTTGCGTACCCTGCGCCGTTTGCGCCCTGTTTCAGAGGCCCAGACGGGGGCACCGCGATGAGCGATGTGGTGGTGGCCCGGAGCCTTGATGAGGCGCGCGAGGCGCTGGCCCGCCAGCCCGACGCCACCGTACTGGCCGGGGGCACCGATCTCATGGTGGAGATCAACCGGGGTTTGCGCCGTCCCCGCCGTGTGGTGGGCGTGGCCCAGGTGCCCGAGCTGCGCCGCTGGCACATCGCGGAGAACCGGGTGGTGGTGGGCGCCGGGGTCACCTACACCGAGATGATGACCACGGCGCTGGCCGACGCCGCCCCCGCCCTGGCCCAGGCCGCCCGCACGGTGGGATCGCCGCCCATCCGCAACGCCGGAACCCTGGGGGGCAACCTGGGCACCGCCTCGCCGGCGGGCGACACGCTGCCGGTGCTGGCCGCGCTCAACGCCGAGATCGTGGTGACCGGCCCCGACGGGGAGCGTCGGATGGGTTTGGACGAATTCGTGGTCGGGGTGAAGCAGACGTCGCTTCGGCCCGGCGAGCTGATCGTGGCCGCCGAGCTGGACTGCCCGAGGGGGCGCCAGGAGTTCTTGAAGATCGGCCCCCGCAACGCCATGGTGATCTCCATGGCCGGGCTGGCCCTGGTGACCGACCACGATGACCGCACCGTGCGCTGTGCGCTGGGCGCGGTGGCCGCCGGCATCCCCCGGGCCCGAGACGCCGAGGCCTGGGTGGCCGAGCGGATCGACTGGGACAACGGCGCCGCGGTAAACGATGCCGTGGCCGACGAGTTCGGCTCGCGGGTGGCCGCCACCGCCTCTCCCATCGACGACCACCGCTCCACCGCCGCCTACCGGCGTCACGCGGTGGCGGTGCTGGCCACCCGAGCCCTGAAGCGGGCGTTCGCACCAGGAGGCCATAGCGATGCCTGATCCCTATTCGCTGCGGGTGAACGGGGCGGAGTGCGAGGTGGCCGACTCCGATCTGGCCGAGAGCCTTCTGTTCGTGCTCCGGGAGCGCCTCGGGCTCACCGGCACCAAGAACGCCTGCACCGAGGGCGAGTGCAGCTCGTGCGCCGTGTTGATCGACGGCGTGCTCACCTGCTCGTGTCTGGTGCTGGCCGCCACGGCCGCGGGCCAGGAAATCACCACCGTGGAGGGCCTGGGCGACGGGCGCGACGAGTTGTCGGTGGTGCAAGAGGCGTTCGTACACGAGGGCGCGGTGCAGTGCGGCTTCTGCACGCCGGGGCTGATCGTGGCCGTCCACGACCTGTTAGAGGCCAACCCCGAGCCCAGCGACGGCGACGTGCGAGAGGCCCTGTCGGGCAACCTGTGCCGCTGCACCGGCTACGGGCGCATCCTGGCCGCCGTCCACTCGGCCGCCGCCACCAAGCGGAGCCAGCCATGACCGCTGAGCCTGTCGTGACCTCGCCGGCCCTGGCCTCCGACGCAGCCAACACCACCGCTGCCAGCAGCGCCGACACCATCGTCGACGCCGGCACCCGAGGGGTGGGCGCCGATGTGGGCCGCCCCGACGGAGTGCCCAAGGTGCAAGGCCGGTTCGCCTTCTCGTCCGATCTGTGGGCCGACGACTTCTTGTGGGGCCACACCCTGCGCTCGCCCCACGCCTCGGCCCGCATCCTGGGCATAGACATCGGCCCGGCGCTGGCCACCGCCGGGGTCCACGCCGTGCTATTGGCAAGCGACGTGCCCGGTCGGCTCACCTACGGGCTCGAGCACGCCGACCAGCCGGTGCTGGCCGACGGGCAGGTTCGCTATGTGGGCGAGCCGGTGGCGGTGGTGGCCGCCGACCACCCCGATGTCGCCCGCCGGGCCGCCGAGGCCATCGTGGTGGACTACGAGGTAACCGACCCCCTCACCAACCCCGAGGCCGCTCCCACCGCGGCGCCCATCCACCCCAACGGCAACGTGTTCCGGGAGATCAACATCCGCCACGGCGACCTGGACGCAACCGGCGAGGTGGTGGTGGAGGGCACCTATGAGGTGGGCATGCAGGATCAGGCCTTCATGGGCCCCGAGTCGGGCCTGGCCCTGCCCGATGACGACGGCGGCGTGGAGCTGTTCATCTCCACCCAGTGGCTGCACGTCGACCGGGAGCAGATTGCGGCGTGCCTGGGGATCGACGAGGAGCAGGTGCGCCTCACCCTGGCCGGGGTGGGCGGTGCGTTCGGCGCCCGAGAGGACCTGTCGTTGCAGATCCACCTGTGCCTTTTGGCCCTGCACACCGGCAAGCCGGTGAAGATGGTCTACAGCCGAGACGAGTCGTTCTTCGGCCATGTGCACCGCCACCCGGCCAAGATGTGGTACCGCCACCACGCCGATGGCGACGGGCGGCTGGTGAAGGTGGAGGCCCGCATCGTGCTCGACGGCGGGGCCTATGCCTCTACCTCGTCGGCGGTCATCGCCAACGCCTCCTGCTTCGCGGCGGGCCCCTACAAAGTGCCCGCCGCCCACATCGTGGGTTTGGCGGCCCGCACCAACAACCCGCCGTGCGGGGCCATGCGGGGCTTCGGCGCGGTTCAGACCTGTTTCGCCCACGAGTCGCAGATGGACAAGCTGGCCGCTGCGCTGGGAATGGACCCGGTGGAGCTGAGGCTGATCAACGCCCTGGACTCCGGCGACCGGCTCATCACCGGCCAGGTGATCACCGGCACGTTCCCGGTGGCCGAGGTGATCCGCCAGTGCGCCGGGGCCCCTGCCCCCAACATCCCCCCCAGCGACGACCGGCGCGACCTGCCCGGAGGCTCGGGCCGCACCACCGACGCCGCCGACACCGTGCGGGGAACGGGCTTCGCCGTGGGGTTCAAGAACCTGATGTTCTCCGAGGGCTACGACGACTACTCATCAGCGGCCTGCCGGGTGGCCGACGGGGTGGCCACCGTGACCTGCGCGTGCGCTGAGGTGGGCCAGGGGTTCGTGACCCTGGCCCAGCAGATCGCCCGCACCGAGCTGGGGGTGGACGAGGTGATCTTGGCCCCGGCCCAAACCGCCACCATCGGCTCGGCGGGGTCGTCGTCGGCCAGCCGCCAAACCTGGATGTCGGGCGGGGCGGTGCAGGCCGCCTGCCGGGCCGTGCGCGATCAGATCCTGGCCGAAGTAGCCGCCGACTGGGGAGTGTCCCCCGACGGCCTAGTGCTTCGCGACGGCCTGGTGGTTTCGCTAGACGGCCAACAAGAAGCACTGCTGGCCCAGATCACCGCCGGGGCCGGCTACGAGGCCGACGTGGAATACCACCACGCCCCCACCGAGGCGCTGGACGAAAACGGCCAGGGCAACGCCCACGTCTCATTCGCCTGCGCCGCCCACCGAGTGATCGCCGACGTAGACCCCGACCTCGGCCTGGTGAGAATCCGCGACATCACCACCGCCCAAGACGTGGGCCGCATCCTGAACCCCACCCAGGCAGTAGGCCAGATCGAAGGCGGCACCGCCCAAGGCGTAGGCCTGGCCCTGATGGAAGAGATCGTCCTCGACAACGGCCTGGTCCGCAACGCCTCCTTCACCGACTACGTGATCCCCACCACCCTCGACATGCCCGACGTAACCATCGCCGCCTGGGTAGAAGAACCCGAACCCGGCGCACCCTACGGCGCCAAAGGAATAGGCGAACCCCCCACCATCTCCTCCTCAGCCGCAGTAGCCGCCGCCGTAAGAGCCGCCACCGGCCTCCCCCTCCCCAGAATCCCCATCCGCCCCGCCGACATCGCCCTGGGCTGAGCGGACATGCATTTGTCTTGTCGTGGGCTCAGAGGGCCGAGAAGAGAGGTGTAACGCCAACGCCCCCGATTCACGCCAAAAGAAAGACCCGGCCCTCAAGGAGCCGGGTGGGTACTATCAAAATACCACGTCAACTAGCAGTTGACAAGGCACTTACCCGGGTCTTGCAGCTGCGATCACCAGCCTGCCGGTTTCGAGGCTGAGCCGGCCGGATCGGGGAGTTGGCACGATTGGTAGTCCGACCTATTGAGTCGGTACCACCAATGACCCCCGACACCGTCGTTCGACTCGCCCCGGAGATCACCCGCCAATCGCGACTGGCTTGGGTTGACGGTTCCTACCGGCACACGCTGGCGGCACTCCTGAATCGGGAAGCGAAGATCGCTGTCGTTCGAGATCACTATGGCGGCATCCACCTGGTTGCTTAGGACATCCAGCAAGAGGTGTGATGCCACGTTGACGTCCGAGCCCTTTTCTTCGATGTGCTGGTAGGAGACCAAGAAATTGGCATCGGCGATGTCTTGGGCAGTGGATCCGTCCCTGACCATGACTGGCCATGCCGGCTTGCAGGGAACGGGCCGGCTCTTGTGGTCCCGAGTGGCTAGCAGGGCGCTTTTGGCCCGAGAGGTGTACTTCCCTAATTCGAGATGGTCAATTGAGCCGTGCTCGATCAGTCCTCGGATGTATATGTCTTGGTCGCGCCGCCCACCGGGGTTCACGTTTCCCTTGACATGTGCAGTGCAGTAGACGACTTTGTCCACAAGGGAGCTGTTCTGGGACCAGGCGCTGTTGGCGATCAGGCGCTGTCCGAGGGCCCTTAGGTCAAGCCAACGCCAGCCAGGCTGCCCCCGACCGCAGACTGCGCGTCCTCCGTAGTACAAGTTGAAGCCGTCAACGTAGATCCCAATTCTCATGAGTCACTCTCTGCTCTCCCTACAGCACCATCGTGCTGCTCGATCAGCACGATGGTGCGCATAACAAAAAACACCCGCCCGGGGATGGATCAAGACGATCCGTCCAGCGGGCGGGGAAGTGATACCTGCAAGGTAACGCAGCGACGACCCGATTTCAACGGACTAATTCGACTCGGCAACGGAGTAGCCCGCGCCTTCCGACAAACAGGGTTCGTCGTCGGTCACTTTGCGGGCTACCGCGCTCGGATCAGGCAGTAATCCGTCAATGCGTTACCATCACGGCCGCTGCTCCAATACGCTGGCACCAGACCTTGATGCGGCAAGTGTCGGTCACCGTCTACACGGGAGGAGCCGCCTTCGGGCCGCTCCTCCCTTTGCCTTTGCCAAAAGGCAGGGCAACTGCGAAGGCTCGCCTCACAGCAGATGTCGGACGGGGCATTGCGAGCCGCCTGCCGGGCGATGCGCGATCAGATCATGCCCGACGTAACCATCGCCGCCTGGGTAGAACAACCCGAACCCAACGCCCCCTACGGCGCCAAAGGCATAGGCGAACCCCCCACCATCTCCTCCTCAGCAACAGTAGCCGCCGCCGTAAGAGCCGCCACCGGCCTCGCCCTCCCCAGAATCCCCATCCGCCCCGCCGACATCGCCCTGGGTTGAGGCAACGTGCGGGCAGACTCTCGGCACCTTTTGCCTCAACAGTGCTGATTTACGGGCTTTGACGAATAGGATCCACGCATAAAGGGCCAAGGTACGCAGAGTTGCAGGCTGCCAGGCACCGTGCGTAGCCTTTTTCGGCTAAGCGATAGGCCATTGGGTGCCTATACGCACCCGAGAAGCGGTTTCACCAACAAGACGCAAGAGAGACAATTGGACAGATGCAACAGCCGCCTGACAAGAGTTCTCCTGCCCTTGAGCCTTCCGACAACAATCGCCATCCAGCGGCAGGGATCGGACAATTGAAGTCCGTTCCCCACTCAGATGATTCCGAAACACAACTTCAGGACAAGTACCCTTGGATGGCTTACGTTGCTAATAGGCCGATTGAGTACGATATTTTCGACGTTAGAGCCCAGAACGTCCTTAAGCGCAACAATTGCTTGACCTGGGGACACTTAGGAACTTTAACTGATGAAGACTTATTCCAGATGGTGAATATTGGAGACCTTACCGTTGGCCGAATCAACAAAGCTCTAAAGGATCAGCTACCAACTACTCTTCACTACTCAGCAATAGACGATACGTTCCTGCATATGGACGACGAAACAGTAACACTCCCCCCTGACCCGAAAACTCATGTTGCAATTGAATGGGCAAGAGTTTCCACAGATGATGACACTTTGGGTGGTCTACTCCAAGCACATCAACGTGGGACTAACATTCCTCTAGATGTTGCCAAAGCTATAGAAATTATACTTGCTACTCCTCTTCCACGGCTTTCAGGACACCATGTTCCCCTGCTCGGTGATCTAATTGATGAACTGATTGCTGAGACAGGCGACCCTGAGCTATTTGTCGCCAGGGAGTGTGTGCGTCAAAGGCCAACTCTAGAAGAACTTGGAGACAGTCGTAACCTAACTCGTGAACGTATCAGACAAATAGTCGCGAGAGACGTGAGTATCCCCCCTTTGGCCGGTCACCTCGATTAGGAGGTAACCATGTCATTGATGGAAAGGAACGGGCCGCCGGGCAGGACCAGGCGGCGGTTCACTAAGGAGTTCAAGGCTGACGCGGTGGCGTTGGTGTTGGACGGGGGCAGGCCGGTGGCCCACGTGGCCCATGATCTGGGGATCGGGGCGACGAGTCTGGGCAACTGGGTCCGCCAGGCCCGCATCGACCGGGGCGACAAGCCGGGTCTTTCGACCGGGGAGCGCTCGGAGCTGGTGCGGTTGCGCCGGGAGAACTCGAAGCTGCGAATGGAGCGTGAGCTGCTCAAACGAGCGACGGCCTTCTGGGTGCAGGAGTCGGGACAGTGACCCGCTACCGGTGGGTCGCTGCCCGGAGGGCCGAGGGGTTCCCGACTGCGGTGTCGTGCCGGGTCGCCGGCGTGAGCCGCCAGGCGTTCTACGATTGGGTCGCCCGCCTGAAGGAGGGGCCCTCCCCAGCTGAGCTGGCCGACGCCGAGCTGGTGGGTGCGATACGCGCCGTCCACGCGGAGTCGGGCGGCGCCTACGGGTCGCCCAGGGTCACCGCGCAGCTGCGCCGGCAGGGCCGCAGAGTCAACCACAAGCGCGTCGAGAGGCTCATGCGACTCAACGGCATCTGCGGCATCCACAAAAGGCGCACTCCCCGCTTCACCGGCTCGGCTGGCACCAGATCGGCGCCTGAGGACCTGGTGCGCCGGCGGTTCCGCCCCGGCCGGCCGGATCGGGTGTGGGCCGGCGACATCACCTACATCCCCACCGGACAGGGCTGGCTGCACCTCGCAGTCGTGCTCGACATCGGGTCCAGGCGGATCGTCGGCTACTCCATGGCCCCCCACATGGCCGCCCCACTGGTCATCGACGCCCTCGACACCGCCGCCGCGTCCAGAGGCCACTGCACCGCCGGGGTGACATTCCACTCCGACCGCGGCCCGCAATACCTCTCCAGGGATTTCGCCTCGGCGCTGCGCCGCCACAACATGCGCCAATCCGCAGGGCGGGTCGGCAACTGCTGGGACAACAGCGTCGTCGAGTCGTTCTTCGCCACCTTGAAGCGCGAGCTCGTCACACAGACCCGGTTCGCGACCCGAGACCAAGCCCGCCAGGAGATCTTCGCCTGGATCGGCCGCTACAACAACCGGCGAATCCACTCCACACTCGACTACCTAACCCCCACAGAATGGGAGGACCACCACCGACAACCACTAGAACAAGCCGCATAAACCAAGTGACCGGACAACGGGGGGAACCTCAGACGCAAGAGTCATTCGTGAAGCTTTAGCTACCTGTAATGCCCATGGACCTTGTTGACGGTTCGGGTCCTTTGATGGGTTGAGCCTCCGTGGCAGTGTGGGTCTGTTGTGATCCCGGACTGCGAACGGAGGCTCAGTGAACGACAGTAGTGCAGCGACAGCTCGGAGGGGTGC